>CANQAW010000005.1 GCA_947589525.1 Candidatus Gastranaerophilales bacterium | reverse complement strand
CCGTCCGCCGAAGAAAAGACGTGTATAATAATAAATTTTAAAAGTAAGTAATTAACTAATAGGAGCTAAAATGGCCAAATATACAGGACCTACAAATAAATTATTCAGAAACTATGGTGTTAAAGATTTATCAAACCGCAAATTGACTACATCAATGGTTCAACATGCTTCAGGTCAGCATGGTGCAACAAGAAAGAAAAGTTCTGATTATGCGCTTCAATTAAAAGCAAAACAAACAATCAGAATGACTTATTTAGTCAGCGAAAAACAATTCGCAAAATATTATGAAAATGCTTCAAGAAAGACAGGCGTAACAGGTACTATTATGCTTCAATCTCTTGAATCCAGATTAGACAATGTTATATACAGAGCAGGTTTTGCCATCACAAGACGTCAAGCAAGACAAATTGTTAACCACGCTCACGTGCTTGTAAACGGCAAAAAAGTTGACATTCCCTCTTATTTATTAAAAGCAGGCGATGTTGTTACGGTTAAAGAAAATTCTAAAACATTTATCAAAAATGTCATAGAATCAATTGATTTAGCTCTTAACTATGCTTGGTTAACCGTAGACCGTGATGAACTTAAAATCACATTTGACAGAATTCCTCAAAGAGAAGAACTTGATTCTGAATTTAAAGAACAACTCGTTATTGAATATTACTCTAAATAATTAGGAGAGAATAAAATTATGGAACTTAAAATCAAAAATATTAATACAACAACTTCTTCAGACGGTTCTCAATACGGTAAATTTGTTATTGAACCGCTTGAAAGAGGATATGGCGCTACAATAGGTAATGCACTTAGACGTGTTTTATTATCAAGTCTTGAAGGTGCAGCTATTACTTCAGTAAGAATTGAAGGTATTACTCACGAATATACTTCAATCCCCGGAGTTGTTGAAGATGTAATTGATATTATGTTAAATCTTAAATCGGTTGTTGTTAAAACCGAAACAAACGAACCTCAGCATTTAAGATTGGACGTTACAACCCAAGGCCCCGTTCTTGCAGGCGATATCGAACTTCCTGCGGGAGTGAAAATCGTAAATCCCGACTGTGTTATTTGCACATTGTCGCAAGGCGGTTCAATTCATGCCGATATTACGGTTGAAACGGGAAAAGGCTATGTTGCGGTTGATGTATTAAAAGAACAAAAGAACGGTTTACCTATCGATTTATTGCCGATTGATGCGGTATTTATGCCTATTAAAAGGGTTAGCTACAATGTTGAACCTGCTCGTGTAGGCGAGTCATTGGATTTTGACAAATTAACTCTTGAAATTTGGTCAAACGGTTCAATAGAAGTTGCAAGCGCACTTTCTAAAGCTTCAACTCTTTTAATTGAACATTTCAGCCAAATTGCAGGTATTAGCGGAACTCCCGTTCAAGTAAAACAAGAAATTATTGAAACTCAGGAAGTTGAAGAAGAAACCGCACCGACTTTATCTATTGAAGATTTAGAACTTTCGGTTCGTGCATACAATTGTTTAAAAAGAGCAAGTATCAACTCTATGTCTGAATTGTTAAAAAAATCCGAACATGATTTATTAAATATCAAAAATTTCGGAAAGAAATCATCTGACGAAGTAATTGAAAAGCTTCATCAAATGGGGCTTGACCTTCAACCAAATCCTGAAGGTGTTGATGATTTAGAACTTATATAATACACAAGCTAAAAAGGAAAAGACAAAATGAGAGACGCTCGTAAAATTCATAAGCTATCAAAAGCAGCTGATCAAAGAAAAGCGTTGCTGCGCTCTCTCGCTTCTCAGTTATTTTTGAATGGTGAAATTACTACTACAATGGCTAGAGCGAAAGCGCTAAAACCTTTTGCCGAATCAATAATTACTTTTGCGAAAAAAGGCGATTTAGCAGCACGTCGTGAAGCTAAAAAAGATATATACGATATCGAAACACAAAAATATATTGACACTGAAACAGGAGAATTGTTTGATACATTGCCCGAAGGCAAAAAACTTCCCAAACAATCCGTTTTAAGACAATTATTCTGCGTAATCGGTAAAAAATACGCTACTCGCAACGGCGGTTATACCCGTATTTTGAGAGTTACACCCCGTCGCGGCGACAATGCGGAAATGGCATTAATTCAGTTAGTTTAATGTCGGATAATTTCAGATATATCATTTGCTTTGAATTCTTTGGACGAAATTTTTTCGGAAGCCAAAAACAGCCTGATAAAAGAACCGTACAAGGAGAAATAGAAAAAGCAATTTGCACATTGACAAAAAATAAAGTTAATACAATATTTTCAGGAAGGACTGATGCAAAAGTAAGTGCTGTGTACCAGATTGCACATTTCGATTTAAATACAAAAATTGAAAATGTCGATAAATTTTTATACAGCTTGAATTGTATTCTGCCTGATGATATTAAAGTTTTTGCTCTCAGCTTAACCGATAAGAGTTTTCATGCTCAAAAAGATGCAAAATATAAGCATTACAGATATAAATTGCTAAACAGCCATGTTGCTTCGGTTTTTAGTGACGATTATTTGTTTTATCCTTATGTTGAACTTAATCTTAATGATATTAACAAACTGCTTGAATGTTTAATCGGATATCACGATTTTAGCGCATTTAAGTCACAGTCTGATAACCCTTATAATGACTGTACAATATACTATGCAAAAGCCAAAATCGAAAAACGGGGCAGAAATGACTTTATTTTTATAGACATAGTCGGTAATCGCTTTTTATATAACATGGTAAGAACGATTGTCGGCGAGGTTTTGTATATTTTAAGAAATAATCTGCCGTTTGAAACAATGACGGATATTTTAAAATCAAAAGACAGAACCAAATGTGCATCCGTAGCCGATGCAAAAGCGTTAACGCTTGAATATGTCGGTTATGATGATGTAGAGAAATACATAATGAACAACTTAAAAGGAAGGTAAATAAATGAAAACATTTAGCGCAAAACCACTTGAAGTGACACGCAAATGGTATGTGATAGATGCTCAGGACGTTGTCCTTGGCAGACTTGCCGTTGAAGTTGCAAACATACTCAGAGGAAAAAATAAACCTCAATTCACTCCAAATGTAGATACCGGTGATTTTGTCATTGTAATCAATGCGGATAAGGTTATTGTTACGGGCAAAAAAGAAACCGATAAATTATACAGAAGCCACTCGGGTTACCCCGGAGGTTTTAAAGAAATAAGCTTTAAAGCTTTAATGGAAAAAGACCCTACAAAAGCTATCGAAAAAGCTGTTAAAGGGATGCTGCCCCACAGTACTTTAGGCGATGAACAATTTACAAAATTAAAAGTATACGCAGGTTCTACTCACCCGCATGAAGCTCAAAAACCTGAAGTATATGAAATAAAAGGAGATAAATAATGGCTTCTAAGACTGAAAATAAAAATGAAATCATAAAAACAGGAAGAAGAAAATGCTCAATTGCAGTTGCTAAGCTTGTTTCAGGTAAAGGAAGAATTTTCGTTAACGGAAAAACTTTGAAAGGTTACTTCGGAAACAGACCTTCTTTAGAAATGACAATATACAGACCCCTTGTTTTAACTGACAATCAAGACAAATTTGATGTAAGAGTTAAAACCGTCGGAGGCGGGGTTTCTGCTCAAGCGGATGCAATTCAGCTTGCTATATCAAGGGCATTAATGGAAATGAATGCCGAATTAAGACCGACTTTAAAACAAGAAGGTCTGTTAACTCGTGATGCTCGTATTAAAGAACGTAAAAAATACGGTCGCAAAAGAGCAAGAAAAAGATTTCAATTCTCAAAAAGATAGAAATAATCATGTTGTTATGTATAATAAAATTAAAGACCTGTCCTCAGACAGGTCTTTTAATATGACTTTTTTGATTAAACTTTAGGAGCATTTCTTAATTTTAAATGCAATTCTCTTAATTGGTCTTCATGGGCAATAGAGGGTGCATTAGTCATTAAGTCTTTTGCCTGCGAATTTTTAGGAAATGCAATAACTTCACGAATTGAATTTGCTCTCAACAACAGTGCAACAAGCCTGTCTAACCCGATAGCAAGACCGCCGTGGGGAGGAGTTCCGTATTTAAATGCGTCAATCATAAATTCAAATTTTTCTTCTATGTCTTCTTTGGTTAAACCAAGTGCACGAAATACTTTTTCTTGAATTTGCGCATCGTGAATTCTTATTGAACCGCCTCCAAGCTCATTTCCGTTATAGATAATATCATAAGCAATTGATTTAACGTTTCCTTTGTCAGATTCAAGTTTATCTATATCTTCGCTTGCGGGCATTGTAAAGGGGTGATGTGTTGACTTATAAGTACCGTCTTCAAAACTGTATTCAAATAAAGGAAAATCAACAACCCATAATAAATCGTGTTTTGTTTCGTCTATCATATTAAGTTTTTGACCGAAGTATAATCTAAATCTTCCTAAAACATCAAAAACGATTTGCGGATAATCAGCTACAAAGAAAACAATGTCGCCGTTTTTAGCTTGTGCTCGGGATTGAATTTCTTTAATTTGTTCTTCATTTAAGAATTTTAAAACGGGCGATTTTACCGTTCCGTCTTCCATATATGTAATCCAAGCAAGACCTTTAGCCCCGAATGAAATTGCCAGATTTCTTATATCATCCATTTCTTTTCTTGAATAGTTTGCAATGTCGGGGATTTTGATTGCTCTTACCGTTCCGCCCTGTTTGATTACCGATTTAAATGCTTCAAAAGTCGAAGCTTCCATAATGTCGGTTACATTAAACAACTCAAGTCCAAAACGAGTATCGGGTTTATCCGAACCAAATCTGTCCATTGCTTCTTTGTATGTAATTCTTCTGAAAGGTGCGTGAACTTCAACTCCCGCTGCTTCAAACGCTTTTTCAATAAGACCTTCTGTCATTTTGATAACGTCATCCTGACTAACAAATGACATTTCCATATCAACCTGAGTAAATTCAGGCTGTCTGTCTGCTCTTAAATCTTCATCTCTGAAGCATTTTGCGATTTGATAATATTTTTCAAAGCCCGAAACCATTAAAAGCTGTTTAAAAATCTGAGGTGATTGAGGCAGTGCATAGAATTTTCCGTCATGTATGCGAGAGGGAACTAAATAATCCCTTGCGCCTTCAGGAGTTGCTTTAATTAGAATAGGGGTTTCAACTTCCATAAAATCAAGAGAATTTAAATAATTTCTTATGGCCGTTACGATTTTATGGCGCAATTTGAAATTATTTATCATTTTTTCACGTCTTAAATCAAGATATCTGTATTTCAAACGAACATCTTCCGAAACATTATCATCATCCAAAACAAAAGGAAGTGTTTGAGCGCTTGATAATATTTTTACTTCATCGGGATATATTTCAATTGTACCCGTTTGAAGTTTTTCGTTTATGGTGTCGTCGGGTCTTTTTGAAACTTTGCCTTTAACTTGAATAACATATTCGGGTTTTATTTTTGATAAAATTTTATGAACTTCAGGGTTTACGCTGGGGTCGGCTACAATTTGAAATAAACCCGTTTTATCTCTAAGCTCGACAAATATAATTCCGCCTAAATCTCTGATTGTGCTTGCCCAACCTGCAAGTTCGGCAACAGTTCCGATATGATTTTCATTAAGCTCGCAACAGCTTTGTTTTTTATAAGCTAATTCCATTTTTATTCCTCTTGTTTAGATTATTTCGCAAGTTTTATTATAAACTAAACATAAGAAATTAGCTAATATTTTTATTTTGCCGTATATAATTTTGAAAAATATCCGAAAGTAAATAAATTATTTCTTGAAGTTTATAATAATAAGTTACATTATGTTGTAAACATTATTGTTTGTAATACAATTATTTTAGCACCGGGTTGGAATTAAAAACCTTACCGGTATAAATACAAATTAAGGAGAATAGTTATGACAAAGAATTTTTTATTTACGTCCGAATCGGTTACCGAAGGACATCCGGACAAAGTATGCGACCAGATTTCCGACGCTATTTTAGATGAATTTTTATCTAAAGATCCGAAATCAAGAGTTGCAACAGAAACCACTGTTACGACAGGCATGGCGCTGGTATGCGGTGAAATTACTTCAAATTGTTATGTTGATATTCCTTCAGTTGTTAGAAATACAATAAAAAATATCGGCTATAACGGTGAAGAAGGCGGAGGTTTTGATTATAAAACCTGTGCGGTTCTTACTTCGATTGATGAACAATCCGCAGACATAGCGGGCGGAGTTAATAAAGCGCTTGAGAGCAGAAGCGATACCTCCGACACCTCAAAGGATGAAACTTTGGATATCGGCGCAGGCGACCAAGGTATTATGTTTGGATACGCATGCAACGAAACTCCCGAATTGATGCCTTTGCCTATTGCAATTGCTCATAAACTTGCCAAAAGATTGGCTGATGTTCGTAAACAAAAACTCGTAAATTACTTAAGACCTGACGGAAAAAGTCAAGTTACCGTTGAATACAGGGATAATAAACCGTACAGAATTGATACAATCGTAATTTCAACTCAACATGACCCCGAAATTGACGGTATTAGCGATAACAGTAAAATTCAAAAAATAATTGAAAAAGA
Source organism: Candidatus Gastranaerophilales bacterium (assembly GCA_947589525.1). Taxonomy (GTDB): domain Bacteria; phylum Cyanobacteriota; class Vampirovibrionia; order Gastranaerophilales; family Gastranaerophilaceae; genus RUG14156. The sequence continues at coordinate 18,882 of CANQAW010000005.1, read as the reverse complement.
TATGATAAATCTTGTCATTATGCCCGTGTTTGAAAATTACGATATTAAGCCCGATAAATCAACAAAATATTTAATCAATCCCTCGGGACGTTTTGTTATAGGCGGTCCTCAAGGTGATGCAGGTTTAACGGGAAGAAAAATAATAGTTGATACATACGGCGGATATGCTCGTCATGGGGGCGGCGCTTTTTCAGGCAAAGACCCTACCAAGGTAGACCGTTCCGGTGCTTATGCCTGCCGTTGGGTTGCTAAAAATATCGTTAAAGCGGGATTAGCCGATAAATGTGAAATTGAAGTTGCATACGCAATCGGAAAGAGCGAACCCGTATCCGTTTTGGTCGATACTTTTAACACAGGCAAGATATCGGACGAAGAGTTGTCGCAAATTGTAAAAGAAACATTCGATTTAAGACCTCTTGCAATAATTAAGCAATTTGATTTAAGCAATTTACCGGCTAAAAACGGCGGTAAATTTTATCAAAAACTTGCCTCATACGGTCATGTAGGCAGAGAAGACTTTTTTATTCCATGGGAAGAAACTCAAATGGCACAAACTCTTGCTCAAAAAGCATCAGCACTTTGTGCGGGTTAATAAATACAAGCCGTCTTGAAATTATTTCGAGACGGTTTTATTATAATTATGGTGATTATTAAAAGGCATTGATGAAAAGAGAAAACAAAACCCAATCCATAGCGCAAATGTTCAAGTCGGATGTTTTTTGCAAACTTATGGGGCAAAATAAGTTAAATTCGGTTTTAAAACATTCCGCAATTTTTTCTTTTTGGTCGGCTGCAGTCGGTTCAAAGTTTGCCTGCGTTACAAAACCGTATGCTATAAAAGGCGCTAGACTTTATGTCAGTGCAAAAAGCTCGGTTATTTCTCAAGAGTTGTCTTTATATAAAAGTAAAATTTTAAATAAATTAAATTCTTATTCTAAGCCTTTGGGAATTGAATTAAACGATATAATTTACAATTATAAAAATTATTCCGTTTCAGTTCCGAAAATGTCGGAAAATATCGGAAATTTGCCACACATGTTAAGCATTGATGATTTGGATAATATTGAAATTAGTCAGGATTTTAAAAATTCAATTGCTGAAAAAGTTAAAAAAATCGAATTTTTAAATCAAACTCAAAAGGAAAATTTAATTTCAAAAATTATTACAAATGAAAAAGCTAAAATAATTCAAAAAAAACAAAGTTAAAAATGTATCAATTTTATAAATTTAGGGTATAATCACTTTATGGGAATATTAGATTGGATATCACAATCAGCTAAAAAGCTTAAAGATGTTGAAAGTCTTATTGGCAGTGAGCAAAAAGATGTTTACGAAGTCTATCAGAGAAATATTGCTCTTGAACGTGAAATTGCCCAACGAACAGAGGAACTGCGTCTTGCAAACCAAACTCTGCTTACCTTAGAACAAGTTTGGGATATGATGAACAGTTCAAGACCTCTCTCCAGCGTATTAGAAACTATTGTTTCAAGCCTGTACGGCGAGTTTGGATATATATACAGTTTTATCGCACAAAAAGAATATGATGAAAAAGGATGCTATTATTGCCTTAAGACATATCTTGAAAACGAATTTGCGCTTAAATTAACAGAAATTTCTTCCGATAATATTTTTGATATAAGATTATACCCTAAAGAAGGCGGAATTATTGAAAATGCCATCGAAAAAAAAGAAATAACATATTATATAAGTATAGAAGATTTTATTCGTGAAAATATTAAAAATTTCGATGAACAAAAATTGTCCGAATTTATCAAAAATACAAACGTAAACACAATAATAATTTTCCCGATTACCGTATACAATCAATTTAACGGTTTTCTGTCAGTATTTTCGCCGAGAAAAGAATTAAAAGATGATGAATTAAGTTTTTTGAATTTATTTTCAAGGCAAATTGAACTGGCAATTACTATTGCAAATCTTTTTGAAACCGTCAAAAAACAAGCCGTAACCGACCATTTGACGAATTTATTTAACAGAAGATTTTTTGAAGATGCGCTTCACAGAGAAGCTACTCGCTCTCTTCGTACCAAACAGCCTTTTTGTCTTATCGGGCTTGATTTAGACCATTTGAAAAAAATAAATGATACCTATGGTCATTCCATGGGTGATAAGGCAATTTCCACAATAGCTCAAGTCATGACCAATACTTCAAGAAGTGTCGATATACCTTCACGCTACGGCGGAGAAGAATTTTTTATAATCTTACCGGGAATTGATGCCAAAGGCGGTTTGGTTGCCGCCGAACGTCTGAGGGCATCTATTGAAAATGCGGAAGTAGAGGGTCTTAAGGAAGGAATTACGGCATCTTTGGGTGTTGCGTGTTTTATTGAACAAACAACAAATATTGATGAGCTTTTTGAAATGTGTGATAAAGCCATGTATGTTTCCAAACAAAAAGGAAGAAACAGAGTTTCTCTGGCTGATGGCGATTCAATTACATCATGGCAGGATGTAGCAATTGATGCTTTTGTCGATATTTTAACCAAGCACAGAATTCCTTTTAACAAGAAGATTGCTCAAAATCTTGTTGATAAATTGCAAATTAAACAAAATGATTCTTCGGGTTCGTCGACTCAGGAAATGTTGTTTTCCATTGTAGATTCAATTTCAAAAACATACTTTCCTTTATATCAGGACGGCATTACCAAAAATAAGGTTACTCTTGCCACTTTAATAGCAAAAAGAATGAATTTATCAAAAAATGAAATTGACAAATTGAAAATTGCAATGCTATTGTATGACATTGGCAATACAATGATGCCTAAGGAAATTCTTAAAAAGGCAAGTCCGCTCGATAAAGACGAAAAAGATGAAATTCAAAAACATCCGATAATCGGCGCACAGGAGATTTTAAAACCAATCGGGTCTATTTCTTCCATAATTCCGATAATAGAACAACACCACGAAAATTGGGACGGAAGCGGTTATCCCAATAATAAAAAAGGAGAAGAAATTCCGATAACTTCACAAATAATTTTAATTGTGGACAGTTATTTTGCCATGATTTCATATCGTCCGTACAGAAAACCATATTCCGTTGAGGAAGCAATTAAAGAAATTAAGTCTAATGCAAATAAGAAATATTCACCGGAATTAACAGAGGCTTTTAGCTACGCTATTGATGAATACAGAAAAATCAGCTAGATTAATTTAATTGAGCTTATTTGCGTAACAACAATATAAAACAATGTTAAAAAGACATATATTGTTAACAGCATTATTCTTGTGTTTGAAGAGTTTAATTTTGCCCAGCCTATAGCACTAAGTAAAATTAATGCCGGATATAATTCTATATAATATTTTGTTATAAAATCCATTTTTCCAATAATTGCCGTTATTAATAATGTCAAAAATGTTGATAAACAAGTGCAAAGAAGATATTTATCAATCCTTTTTGATTCTGTAGCAGCTCTTATAATTAAACCAACCATAATTCCCGCACAAATAAGTGCAAATATAATAAAACCCGCATTTATGTTATTGTTTATTATTATTTGATTATGAAAACTTGTCGGACTAACGGTTATATTTCTTAAGACAGGTGAAAATATGTCCGTAAAATAGAAAAATATTTTTGACCAATCAAAAGGTGACCACCATTGAGATATATATGTAGGGTGAGCAAACATTCTAAACAAAAACGGAATTAAAGGCAAACAAAGAATTAATCCTGATAATATCGGGATTAAGAAATTATCCTCTTCTTTATTTTTTTTCTTATGTTTTTGTTTAAATGCAATAAGGGCAAATGTGTTAAATATTATGTAAATTACGGAAATGGTGTGTTCTAAAATTAACAACACCGAAAACAAAGTTAGATAACAGTAATGTTTTTTTGAAGGAAATTCGTAGGATTTGACGGAAAATAATAACACCAAAGTTGTTAACAAAAATGTAAGGGAGTAAATCCTTACTTCTTGGCAAAAATAAATTAATAGCGAACTGATTGCACCGATTAATGCACAAAACAATCCTATTTTTGTTGACGATTCTTTTGTTTGATAGTTTTTACCCGCATAATACAAAACCAAACAACCCGATAAATTAGGAATAAGAGTCGAAAGATTTAAAATAAAATCGGAATTTCTAAAAATGTTTGCCCAAAGTTTAAAATAAAAATAATGCAAAGGAGCATAACAATTTGTTTTAAGCGCATGAAAAAAATTAAAAGGGTAATCAAACATTTTTATTGTAAAAGATGTGTATTCGTCATGCCATAGACCTGTCGGATTATTCATATCCCAAAATCTTAAACCAAAACCCAGCAATAATATAAGGGTTAATATAAATTTATTATTTTTTAAAATATCATCCATAGGTTAATTCTATCAGATTTCAATCTCATTTTCAAAGAAATCACGAAATTCCATTATTTTCTTGAAATTAAAAGATAATAACCCGTTAAATCTTAACCCGAAGGTACATGACGGGCAAATAGTCAATATTAAATCAGGGTTTGTTTTTTTAATGTTTTTCGCTTTCTTTAAAGCGATTTTTGTTGAAATAATCGGGTGAAAAAGAAAATAACTTCCCCCAAAACCACAGCAGTCCTCATAATTTTCAAGTCTTTTATAGTTTATATTTTCTAAGGAATTTAATAAATTTTCAATTTTTAAAAACTCTTTTTCATCAAGATGACATGGTTTGTGAAAAGTTACGGTTTTGTTTTTATATTTGGAATTTTCTTTTAATTTGGCTTTTTTAATTAAACTGCTGAAATAAATCAGCTTGTTTTTATCGTTATCATCTAAAGTATCGTATTGCTTAACCGTAGAAAGACAGCTGGCGCAATCAAAAACAACAAGGGAAGAATTTTTTATTATTTTTGTATTTTTTTCTTTTGCCTTATTGTAGTTTTTTATATCTCCGCTTGTTAAATAAGGGAGTGCACAGCAGGAAAAATCACAATTTGAGTATAAATTATCCAGAAAAGTTGTTTTGTGCTGTGCTTTTGAAACACAGCCTTTAAAATAACTTATTTTTGATTTTGTTTTTTTTGTTTTGCGGTGCTTAAATATGTTAAAAAAATACAATATTTTTAAGGGAAGTATTTTTAAAAGCAAAAGAACCCTTTGACTTATTTTGCTTGGTGAAAAGTATGCGTTTTTAAGCGCAAAAATAAGAGTTGTATTTATTTTTGAGGGACAGTTCGTTTTACATTTTGTACAGTTGAGACAAATTTTTAAGTCTTTTTTTATTTCTTTTTCGCTTAATATGTTTTTTTCAAATCCGTTTAATTTGCATATTAAACCTCTCGGGGTGTTGTTTTCATCTTTTTTAATTTCGTATATAGGACAATTCTGCACACACAGAGCGCATCTTGAGCATTTTTTTATTTCGTTTTTAATCTCTTCTTCAAGCATGGTTAAAGTATAGTACAAATTTTAGTTTTGCGGTTTTGATTTTATTTTATCCAGTTTATCCGACAAAAATGTTGATAATATCGGAATGAATATATAATAAACTACTCCCATAATTATTGATAATTTTGCTATGTTAAGTCCTTCTATATATTTATCCAAATTTTTGGAATTTTTATTTGCATCGATAAATTTTCGGGTAAATTTCTGAAATTGTTTATCGGTCAGCTTGTTTATTGTCAAGCTTGAAATGGTGCTGAATGCTGTTGATAAAAGCGAATTATATACAAGCGGTTTTTTTCTTTTTTCTTCAATGTTTTTATTTTTTAGGGTTTTTGATACAAATGCTCCCGTTAAAACAAAATCTGTTAAATACATCATCATTTGTGCAAAGTTTGTTTTGTATAGTTTTTCGCTTAGGTTCTGAACGGGTTTTGTATTGATAATTTCTCCGATACCTTTTGCAATTTTATCCGTTCCTTTAGAATACAGGCTTCCTTTAAAGGATACAGACTGTTTTTTTTCTTCTTTGGGCAGTTTTTTAACTATTTTCGGTATCAGATATGAAGTCAGCGTTGATTTAGGAATTGCAATAAATAAACCTAAGCCAAGTTTAAAAAGCTGGGTTGCAAATTGGTATTTTTTTGAACCTGATAAGCTCGCAGAGCCCTTTTGAAGATTTTGTATTGTTTGTTTATTTAAATATTTTTCGGGAGACATATCAATGTTTTTGACCGCTTTAGATATGGGCTCGGATATCAAAAACATTAATAAGTAGCCGACAATACTTGAGGAAATTGACTTTGCAACCGCATATTTTTTATTTTCTTTGTCGGTTTTCGGGGTGGACATAATTGCCAAAGGGCGTGCAACCGTCGATAAAATAAGTGAAGTTGTTGCACAAAAAAGAGCACTGTTGTTTGATGCAAATAAAAGAGAATTTTTTAATAATCTGCTGTTGTATACACTGCCTTTAAAGTTTGGAGAATTGATAGTTTTGTTTATTTTCACAACTTAATTATATAACAAAAATGTGCAAAATTTTTTGCACATTTTTGTTATATTTTGGTATTTTTATTTAATGATTATGTTTTTAAGATTTTCCCAGATTTCATTGATTGGTTTATGCGCATCCAGCTCGTGTAAAATTCCCAAATCTTTGAAATAATCATATAAAGGCGCGGTTTCCTTTTGATATGTTTCAAATCTGAGCCTTGCAGTTTCTTCGTTATCATCTTTTCTAATTTGAAGCTTTGTGTCGCAGATGTCGCAATAATCCATTATTTTTGGCGGATTTGAGATTAAGTTGTATATAGTTCCGCATTTGGGGCATGAACGTCTGTTAACAAGTCTTTCAACAAGAATTTCCGTATCTATGTCAAAATAAATTGCCATAGCATCTTTTACAAGAGAAAACTTGCCTGTTTCATCAAGAATTTTTTCAAGCTCTCGTGCTTGTTCAATTGAACGGGGAAAACCGTCCAATATAAAACCGTTGTTGCAATCATCTTTCAGTAATCTGTTTTTGATAACGCTTGAAACAACGTTTAGCGGAACAAGCTGACCTTTATCTATAAAGCCTTTGGCAATTTTTCCAAGCTCTGATTCATCTTCTATGTTTTTTCTTAAAAGTGAACCCGTATCAATGTGCGGAATTGATAATTTGTCCGACAGCCTTGCCGTTTGAGTGCCTTTACCTGAACCGGGAGGACCTAGAAATATAAATACTTTTTTCATTTACTTATCCTTTTATTGTTGCAGGAAGCTTTCGTAATTCTTTGCAAGCAATTGAGTTCTTATTCTGTTAACAATATCCAGAGCAACACCAACAAGGATTATAAGGCTTGTTGAACCAATACCTTGGAATGTTGTGATATTTGTTAATTTGGTTGATACGCTCGGAACCATAGCAATAATACCAAGTGCAAGCGCCCCGATTAAAGTAATTCTTGAAAGAATTTCATTCAACTTATCCGCTGTCGGTTTTCCGGGTTTAACTCCGGGAATTGCCGAGCCGTATTTTTTTAAATTGTTTGCAATTTCCTTTGGCTGCATTGAAGGAATAATTGAAGCATAGAAGAAAGTCAATGTAACAATAAGCACAAAATATATTATATAGTAGCTTATTGAATTTGCACTGAACAATAAATTTAGTCTTTCAAAAATGCCTGCCAATACAACGTTTTCTATGTGCATTTCTTGGACAAAGCCCAATACGGTGGCGGGAAATAATAAAATTGCTATAGCGAAGATGATAGGCATAACTCCTCCGGGATTAAGTTTAAAGGGTATATGCGTATTTTGTCCGCCGTAGACCTTATTTCCAACCTGCCTTCTGGCTGATACTATAGGAACTCGTCTTTCCGCTTCATGCAAGATTATAATAAATACAATTGTTGCAAGGAAAATTGCAATTAATGCAAGTAATCCTATTTGAAGCATGGGATCTTGCGAAACCAGTGTTGCCGTTCTGTTGCAGTAAAGAGGAATTCCCGCAATAATACCTATAAAAATTAATATTGAAGGCCCGTTTCCAAGTCCTCTTTCGGTGATTAATTCACCCAGCCACATAACTATTACGGCGCCTGCGGTAAGGGAAACTATAGAACCCGTAAAAAACAGTGCGGGGCTAACGTTTGACATCATCGCATGAGGCAATTTGTACAAAGCAAGAGTAAAAATAAAAGACTGGAATAAGCCAAGCAAGAATGTAAACACTCTTATAATTTGCTGCATTTTGCGTCTGCCTGCTTCTCCTTCTTCCTTTTGCAGTTTTTCCAAGCTGGGTACAATAACAGTCATAAGCTGAATTATGATTGAAGCCGTAATATAAGGACCTACGCCCAGAGCAAAGATTGAAACTTTACCCAGTGCGCCCCCTGAAAACATATCAAGGAAACCAATCAAATTATTACCGTTAGCTAAATTTTGGAATATTTGATTGTTTATTCCGTAAATTGGAAGTTGTGCGCCAAATCTGAACAAAGCAATGATAGCGAAAGTAAACAAAAGCTTTTGCTTCAGTCCGCTGTTTTTCCAGCTTTGTACAAAATTTTGCACAGCTCTATCCGAATCCATATTTTGTTGCATTATACTATTTCTGCCTTTCCGCCTGCTTTTTCAATTTTTTCTTTTGCACTGGGGCTGAAATAACTTGCTTTTACCGTAACTGCTTTTGTTATTTCGCCATTTCCCAATACTCTAAGAGCAACGGCACTTGAATGTGCTTTTTTGTTTTGTTGTAAATAAGCCAAATCAATAACTTCGCTATTGGTTTCGTTTAATTTGGCAACGTTAATTGTACAGGAAACTTCTCTGAATTTATTTTTAAAACCTTTCAATTTAGGCATTTGACGATATGACGGCATTTGTCCGCCTTCAAAACCACGTTTGTGTGAGTTTCCTGACCTTTGTCCTTCGCCGTTATTGCCTCTGCATGACGTTTTGCCGTGACCCGAAGCTATGCCTCTGCCTTTGCGTTTTTTAGCATGAGTAGCACCTTCGTTTGGTCTTATATCTTCTAAACTTAACATTATATTAACCTTCCTTTAATTAATCTATTATTTGAACAATGTGAGGGACTTTATTAACCATGCCCATAATTGTAGCGCTTGGCGCATGTTCAACTACTTGGTCTTTTTTCTTCAAGCCAAGAGCACGTACAACCTTAATTTGTTTTTCGCTTGCGCCGATTGTACTTTTTACTTGTTTTATTTTAATTTTTTTGTCTGCCATTTTATTTATCCTTTAAAATTATTTTTGTCCTAACATTTCTTTTACGCTTAAACCTCTTATTTTTGCAACTTCATTAAATTTTCTAAGAGATTTTAAAGCATTTAATGTAGCATTTGCAGCATTTAGAGGCGATTTAGAACCTAAGGATTTTGATAAAATATTTTCAACACCCGACAGTTCCAATACTGCACGAACCGCACCGCCTGCGATGACACCTGTACCTTTTGAAGCTGGTTTTAATACAACCGAGCCTGCACCGGAACGTCCCGTAATCATGTGAGGTATTGTAGTATTGTATAGCGGTACGCTTATAAGGTTTTTTCTGGCATCCGCAACTGCTTTTTGAATTGCAATAATAACTTCTGCGGCTTTCGCTACGCCCATGCCGACTTGACCTTTTTTGTTTCCCACGATAACAATTGCCCTGAAGGATAATTTCTTACCGCCTTTAACAACTTTAGTAACACGGCGAATTTGAACAACTTGTTCTTTCCATTCGGATTCAACCGGTTCAACCGTTTCAATTTTTCTTCTTCTGCTTTTTCTTGCAGGTTTTTTTGTTTCTTCTTGAACTTGAACTTCAGATGTTTCAGCAGTTTCTTGAGTTTCGGCAACTGATTGTTCAACTGCAGTTTCAACTTCTTGGATTTCTTTGTTTTCTTCCACGTTTATTACCTTTCTTAATTGTGTTTAATCCTATAAATAAAAAAGAACACCAAAAAAGACTTTCTTTTAAAAAGCTCTCTTAATGTTACGATGTTGGGATTTCTGACAACATTATTGTATTACATCAATTTTTAAATGCAATAGTTTTAAATTAAACTTTCGACAGCTTTTTTTATATCTTCCGATTTGTAGATATAATTTCCCGCTACAAGCGAATTTGCGCCTTTTTGAGTGCAGATTTTTCCCGTAATATTATTTATGCCTCCGTCAAACTGAATAATTAAATCGGGGTTTTTAGAGATTTGTTTAATATAATCAACTTTTGATACCGTTTCTTCAATAAATTTCTGCCCGCCAAAACCGGGCTCAACACTCATTATCAAAACTAAATCAACAAGATTAACGTAGTCTTTAATTGCTTCGGGAGATGTTTTTGGTTTAATTGAAATTCCCGCTTTTTTATTTTTTTCTTTTATTTTTTCTATTGTTTTATATGTATCATCTTTGCTTGCTTCAATGTGAAATGTTATAAGGTCGCTTCCGGCTTCAATAAAATCATCAATGTATCTTATCGGTTTTTCAATCATTAAATGGGTATCCAAAAACAAATCCGTTACTTTTCGGATTGATTTTACAACCGGAATTCCGATTGATATATTCGGGACAAAAAAACCGTCCATAACATCAATATGAAGCCAAGGAACAAACTTTTCAACTTTTTTGATATCTCTTTGTAAATTTGCAAAATCGGCTGATAATATTGACGGTGAAATTATTGTTTTCATTTTAATCCTCTAAGCTTATATTTAAGTTTTCTATTGCGTTCATTGCGGCGATTTGCTGAGCGTTTTTAATTGTCTTTGCACTGCCCTGTCCGATTATTTTATTGTTAAATTCAACGTTTACAAAAAAAGTTTTATTGTGCTGCGCCCCTTCTTCTTTAATCAGATTATATTTGGGAAGAGTGTGATTTTTAGCTTGGGTGTATTCCTGTAAAATTGCTTTTGGATTTATTAAGGTTGAATTTTTTTCAATTGATAAAATATCATCCAAAAAAAAGTCATTTATAAACTCAAGAGCTTTTTTGTACCCTTTGGATTTGTATTCGATAAATATTGCGCCAAGTAAAGCTTCAAAAGCGCAAGCCAGAATTGATTCTTTTTTTGCACCCCCGAGGCGTTTTTCGTTGTTTCCCAGTATGATAATGTCTTCAAAACCCAGTTTTTTTGCATATCTTGAAATGTTTCTATCCGAAACTATCTCGCTTCTGAGTTTTGTTAATTTTCCTTCGTCGTATTCGGGATACTTAAAATAAAGTATTTCACTGGTTGCCAGCTTTAAAACGGCATCTCCGAAAAATTCCAGTCTTTCATAAGACAAGTTTTCGCTCAGGTTATTCTCGCTTGTATATGATGTGTGGCAGAACGCTTGATTTAAAAGACCGATATTTCCAAACTTTAGATTATATTTTTTTTGAAAATTTTTAAGAAGCTTAATTCTTTCTTTGTCTAAAATATCAGAAATATACATTTATTGCACCTTTTAAATATTTTGAAAATTCAATCAAGACATTTGTTCCTTGTGTAAAGTGCATTAAATAGTAATAAGCAACGGGAATTGCGAATATATAACTGTCAAATCTGTCGAGCATTCCGCCATGTCCGGGAAGAATATCGCTCGAATCTTTAACACCCGCATCTCTTTTGATTAACGATTCCGATAAATCTCCCAATTGTGCCGATACGGTAATTAATATTCCGCCTATAACCGCCTGACAAAGACTTAAATTTGTATAAAAAACACCCAAACAAGAAACCAACACTGCGCAAAACGCTCCGCCAACAGCGCCTTCAATTGTTTTTTTGGGGCTTACAACTTCTGCAAGCTTATGTTTTCCGAAATTAACTCCGAAATAGTATGCACCAATGTCCGTAATTGCAACCGCTACAAATACAAACATCAAAAGCGATAATCCTTCCGAGGGAAAAAACTGAAAAGCTGAAATTCTTTCCTGCCCGATTTGCCTTATTAGAAGCAGATGACAAGGAAGCCAGCCGCAATAAAGCGCTCCGAGCGTAGTTGTTGCTACATTAACAATATAAGGCTGTCTGCCTTTGAATAGAACTATCAAAAATGATGCCGTTATTGTTAAAGTTAACATTGAAGGCACTAAATCAAATCTGTGAAAGAAAGTCAGTGTGGCAAAAATTAAAGCGGAAAAAAGAACTATGGTTAAACTCGGATGGAAACCTTTGCGCCTCAATATTTTTACAAATTCCCGAGAACACAAGGTTATTATGACAACCAAAAGAATATATAAAGGCAGAGACCCGAAAACAATTGCAAGTATTGAAATGACAGAAATAATTGTTCCCGTAACTATCCTTGACAGTTTGTTCTTTTTTGAAGCTTCGCTGCTCAAACTATATCTCCATAACTTCTTTTTCTTTTTCGCTTACCGTTTGTTCTATGATTTTTATAAATTTATCGGTTACTTTTTGTATTTGCTCTTGTCCGTCTTTTATTGCATCTTCCGGAAGATTATCGCTTTTTTCAAGTTTTTTAACTGCTTCCGTTGAATCGCGTCTTACGTTTCTGACTGCTATTTTAGACTCTTCTCCCATTGCTTTAACTTGTTTTGCAAGTTCTTTTCTTCTGTCTTGCGTTAAAGGAGGAAAAGCAAGACGTACTACAACGCCGTCCGAATTCGGAGTTATGCCGATTTCAGCTTTGACAATGGCTTTTTCGATTTCTTTAATAATTGATTTATCAAAAGGCGTAATAACAAGAGTTGTGCCTTCAGCAACGCTTACCTGTGCAAGCTGGCGAAGTCCGGTCGGAGCTCCGTAGTAGTCAACCAAAACTTTATCCAGAATTAAAGGATTGGCACGTCCCGTTCTTACCGTTGCAAGTTCTTTCTTTAATTGATTAACGCATTTATCCATTTTTTCTTCGGTAAGTTTTTTAATATCAGCTATTGTCATTTTTATCTCCTAAATTAATTATTCAACAATTGTTCCTATTTTTTTGTTATTTAATATATCAATGATAGAATTTTCAAGATTAAAATCAAATACACAAATCGGTATGTTATTTTGTTTACATAAAGCGCAGGAAGTTAAATCCATAACTTTTAAACCTTTAATAATAATATCATCATAACTTATTCTATCATATTTTTCAGCATTTGGATTAATCTTGGGATCGTCCGAGTAGACGCCGTCTACACCGTTTTTTGCCATGAGCATGACTTGAGCTCCGATTTCAGACGCTCTAAGTGCTGCCGCAGTGTCTGTTGTAAAAAACGGATTTCCCGTTCCTGCGGCGAAGATTACCACTCTTTTTTTCTCAAGATGTCTTATAGCTCTAAATCTTATATAAGGTTCCGCTATTTTTTCCATATCAATTGCGCTTTGCACTCTGCAATCCACGTTTATTTTTCTTAATTCCGATTGAAGTGCAATTGCATTCATTACCGTTGCCAGCATTCCCACATAATCGCCCGAGGCTTGGTCCATGCCAAGCTTGGAAGAATTTTTCATGCCTCTGAATATGTTTCCTCCGCCGACAACAACCGCTATTTGAACCCCCAATTCGTGAGCTTTCTTAATTTCTGTTGCAATTTTGTGCACCGGATTTGGGTCAATACCGAATTCCTGAGAACCTAAGAGAGCTTCTCCCGAGATTTTGAGTAAAATTTTATTATATTTCAAATTGGTCATTTTGCATCCTTTATTCATAAACTAAAATTAATATAAATCAATTATACACAAGAATTGACCAATGTGTAATAATTAAACTATGAATCAGGACAATTTTGTTAAGAATATTATCTCAAAAGATTATAACGTTTCTAAAAATGCTTTAACAGAGCTTATAAATTCAAAGAACCCGACATTATTTAAAAAATTGTGTGATAACAGTGACTTTATTTTTCCTTTTGTTAAGGAAAAAATAGTTAAAAATTTTGTTACATTAATTAAAAAAGACAATTTAGATACGGTTTTTTTGTTTACGGATTACTATTGCTGGGATTTTGAAGATATTATCGTACAAAGCTGGCTAAAATTTGCGTGCGAAGATTTATCGGACGAAATTTTGGATTTGTTTTCAAAAGGCAGTGATAATCAAAAAGCATATTGCGCCAAATATTTCTCAAAAATTAATGATTCTTTAGCGTTAGAACTGCTCGAAAAAAATTCGCACAGCGATTTTGAACCTTTAAGATTAAATTGCGCCATTGCGCTAAGCGCATTCGGATATAAAAAAATTACGGATGATATGATTGAAATAATTGAAAAAAATGATGACGAATTCAAAACTTTAAATGCATTGGAATTTTTAATTTTTTTCAATGACGAAAAATTATTGGGCTATATTGCAAAAAAAGCCTTCAAGTCCTCTTTTTGCGTTAGTATTTTATCTTATCTCGTTAACTATTATTCTTTTCAGAGTATAAAAGATAATTTAGACAAAGATACAATAGCAGATATATTGTGGATTTTAGTTGACAATTATCCTGAAAATTTAAGTCTTGATACGGTTGTGCAATATCAAATTTTTGATTTTGTAAAATATTTATCGAAAGAATATTTTAACCAATATACCAAAAATATCTTTTTTATTCTTAAATCAAAATTTATTGAATATTCGCAAAATGAAGTTTACTGTTATGACTTGGATAAAGAAACAAAAGCGGAAATTAAGGAAATTTTAAATTATTTGTGCGAACTTGATTTAAATTTTAATGAAATAAAATGTGAAATTTTTAATCATAATAAAATAAATCGATACAATTGCGTTTTGGAGTTGATTAAAGAACAAAAAATCATTTCCTGCGCCTCTGAGCTTGCTCAACTAATTAACCAAAACAAGCTGGATTTTGCTTCTTTAACAAAGACGGCACAAACTTTAAAAGAGCTTGACAAGCAGGATTTGATTAATAAGGACGTTATTCAAAACATTAACAATAATGATGTGAAAGAATTTGTTTTAAGTCTGCTATAGTTCGATAATTTTTCCGAAAGGAATTGTAATGTTATTTGATTTGTGAGTAATATCTTTGCTCTTATAGCAATTTACATTGAATTTTCGGGCATATTCTTTCAAAAGAGGCATTATTTCATCATCTTTTAAATAAAAATCACCAAAAATTATACTTTTGATTTTTTCTTTTAGTTTTTTGCATCGGTAAATTTCAAAAAACATTTTGTCTATTTTATATAAAGGCTCGTTTAAGTCTTCCAAAAACAGTATTATGTCTTTATCCGGAAGATAAATACTTCCGGATAGCATTGAAACAATGCTTGATAAATTTCCTCCCCAAAGAATTCCTTTATGAGAAGGACTGCGCCGTATAATTTCCGATAAGCTTATATTAAAAATGTTATTTTCAATTATTTCAATATTTTTATCTAAGTTTTCGCTAAATCCGTTTGTGAGCATAAGACCATGGAAGCATTTTATGTTTGTCTTTTTGTTCAGGGCGGAAAGTAAAATAGTTGCATCCGAGCTTGCAAGGTAGTACTTGCCGCATTTTTTTATTTTGTCATAGTTTATGTTGTCAACTATTCTTATTGCACCGTATCCCCCTCTGACGTTCATAACTAAATCAACTTCGTCATCCGAAAAAGCTTTTTCTAAATATGAAATTCTGTTTTCGTCGCTGTCGGAAAGATAATTATTTTCAGTGTTTATATTAAAGTATTTTTTTACTTTGAATTTTTTTTCAAGGATTTTGATTTTTTTATCTAAAATCTCTTTATCTTTGATATTTCCGCAAGGCGCAATAATCCCTATGGTTTTAATTTTCCTTTTCATAAGACAATTATATGATTTTTTATATTCGTTAGCAATTAATCATTTAAGTTTGTTTTTTATTAATTATGAGTACAAATAAAATAAGTGCAAAAATTCCCGAACCGAATTTGACGCAAGAAACTGCAATCAAACCCTCAAGAAAATATAACAGACCGAAAGTCGGCGTGGTTGATGTGCCTTCGATATCGCAAACCCCGTTGTCAGATGCGTATATAAAAAGAAAAAAGGAAAATCCTTATACTAAATATAAAATTAATTTTAAAAATACGTCAGGTAAAAAAGGCTTTAAATTCCATGCCATTATATCTTTAACCATAATTGCAGCAGCTATAGCCCATTTATTTACAAAAAAATAAACCCTCTTTGCAAAGAGGGTTTATTTTTTATGTGGTGAATTTATATTTCTTCTCTGTTGAAGATTTTAACTCTAATCGGTTCAAGAAGCACGAAATCAATTCGCTGACCTTTATGCAAATACATATTTTGACCTTTTATAACATTGTATCTGGTTCTGGTCAGATAAGGGTCGTTTCTTATAACTCTCATATCTGCTTCTCTTTCGCCGACTGCAGCAACAATTTTTAATTCGGGGAATTGTTTAGGATCAATAACATTTGTTGTTGTAGCTGCCATATATCCGTTGTGAATAAACCTTAAAGGTCTTACCACTTTAAGAACTTTTGCTTCCGTTGTAACACCTATGGGAATTACGATATATTTTTCTCTGGTTACAAAGTTATAAGGAGTTCTTGCAACAAATGTTTCCCCTTCTTTTGCAGTTTTAGTGTTTAAGCATTTATCAATAACCATGGGAAGAACCGTTCCTTCGGGAATTACGGCATAATCTTCGTCATAATATACGTTATCCAAAATATATCCGTTGCTTGCTTTTTTCGGTCCTGCCGGTTTTTTAGGCGCAACGGGTTCTAATGCTTCTCTGATTTTGTCGCTCGGCATAACTTTAACCGCTTCCATCATGTTAAAAATGAATTTGGCAAGTTCACCACGAGTTGCGGGACGCATGGGTTCAAGAGTGTTTTCATGTCCGGGCGTGTTATAAACTAAACCATACATTTGCGCTTGTCCGGCTTGAATTTGAGCCCATGAGGGTATTTGAGTGTAATCACTGTAAATTGATAATAAATGTTGTGATTGCTCCGAATTTATGTTTTCGGGCTTAAGTGCGTTTAAAATTACACTAAGTGCTTCCATTCTCGTAACGTCACGGTTAGGATAAAAATATCCGCCCGGATAACCTTTTACAAGACCATAGTAAGAAGCTGCCTGAATGTTTCTGTTTGCCCAGTGTTTCGCAATATCAACATAATTAAATGTTTCATTGACTTCTTTTTCATATAATCCCAGAGCTTTAAGAGTCATTGTTGCAAACTCTGCTCTGGTAACTTTTTGGTCGGGTCTGTACAATCCGTCCGGATAGCCGACAACAATCTTTTTATCGGTTAAAAATGTAACCGCTTCATAAGCCCAGTGATTTTTAGGCAAGTCAGGATAACTGTCCGGCCCTTGTTCCAATACGTAATCTGCTTTAGCGGCACCTGTAATCGCCAGAGCGCTAAAGAAAATTAAAGTAATAATGTTTGACAGTAATTTTTTCATTATAGTTGCTCCATTGTTAATATAATAATTTTACATGCTAACAATTCGTAGTGCAAGTAATTTTAAATATTTACATATAAAAAACGAGTAAATAATTTTTTTTGCAGTAATAATTATTGATGAAGCGTTATGAAAAATTATCAATATCAAGTTCATTTCCGGCTTTTGCGGACATTTCGGCAATGAGCCTTGAGATTTCAAAACCTGAAACCATTACTTCAAGAATTAATTGGGAATTAATTAATATTTTATCGCCGTATTCCATTGTTTCGGGGTTTAATGCCAAAAATTCAACAAAATCTTCTCCTACGTATAGTATTTTTCCGAATTCGGCGTCAGTTGCCCATCTCATAAAGACGACCATTTGTTCAAATAATTTTAGTTTCTGTATCATTCTCATAATATACATGATATGATTAATTTTATGAAAGTCAATTTTTATAACTCTGATTGTAACATTGTAAATGACGGCAAAACAAATATGACGGTTGATATGGAGCTTTTGGATTTTGCAATAAAAAATAAAATTGACTACGGTATTTTAAGATTTTACCAATGGTATCCAAAATGTATAAGTCTCGGAAGAAATCAAAAAGCAGATGAATATAACGTCAAAAATCCGAGCTTGGATATTGTAGTGCGCCCTACGGGAGGCAGAGCTTTATTGCATGACAGAGAATTAACTTACTGTTTTGTTTCAAAAATATTGGATGACAGTGTAATAAAAAGTTACAAAATAATATCTGATGCCATAATTTGCGGTTTTTTAAAACTCGGAATTGAGCTTGAATATTCCGCACATAAAAATCAAAAATTTTCTTATTGTATGAATATTTCTTCAGGTGCCGATATTTCTTATAAAGGGAAAAAATTTATAGGTTCGGCGCAATACCGCAAGAACGGATATTTGTTACAGCATGGCTCAATTCCTTACACTCTTGATTTTGATTTAATTGAAAAATTTTTCAATGAAAAGACGGATAGGGATAAAATTATAACATTAAATGAAATTAACCCGAATTTTTCCACAAGAGAAATTATCGAAGCGCTAAAAGCGGGATTTGTTGAAAGTTTTGCAAAAATAAAAACAACTCTTGATTAAAAAGAGTTGTTTTTATTATGTGTTTTATTTTATACATTTGCCAGCTGAGCGGTTTTTTGAACAATTTCAATCAAAGTTTTTGCAACTTCCTGCTGTTCTTCTTTTGTAATTTCCGCAAACATCGGAAGCGATAATACAAGTTTTGTATTTTTTTCGGTATTTGGCAGCATTCCTTCTTTAAAATTATATTTTTCGTGAACCTTTTGAAGATGTAACGGTATCGGATAATAAATCATTGCGCCGATTCCTTTATCTGATAGCATTTGATGAACCTTATCACGATTCGGGACTTTAACCGTATATTGGTGATATACGCAGTATGAGAATAATTCATTGTAATATTTGGCATGTTCTCTTCTTAATTTGTTCCATTTATCAATATAAGGCAGTTTTGTTCTTAAAATTGCCGCTTGAATTTCGTCTAATCTTGAATTAATACCTATTTCATCGTGGTGATATCTGACTGCACCGCCATGATTTCTTAAAGCTAATACTCTGTCTTTAATAAATTTGGAGTTCGTTGTTAGCATACCTCCGTCTCCCATTGTACCCAAGTTTTTG
>CANQAW010000004.1 GCA_947589525.1 Candidatus Gastranaerophilales bacterium | reverse complement strand
AGTATAAGTTGGAATAATGCGTATGACATTATGAATATAAAGTTGAAAAACGGCAAGATTCATTATCTCGGCGGAAATAAAAAACACAAACAATGTTATGAAAAAATTAGAAAAATGTTAGAATAAAAAATAAATGTTGGTTTTAAGTGAAGATAAGGAGCAATTATAAATGCAATCAAAGCTAAAAGACAAAGATAAGTATTTAAAATTTAGATTAAAATCCATTTTTTTAGATATTTGTTCTTATGCTTTTTTATTGTGTTTTTCTTGTTGTTGCATATTGACCTATTATTATAATCCTGATTTAAAAAATATTCCATATTTAACTACAGCTTTCATTGCAATCATTACACCGCCTTTGTATTATTTAATACAAAAAATTGAATTGTTTTTTATGCAAAAAAAGTTTTTTAAAGATGAATTTGTTGTTTATGAATTAAAATTATTGCCAATCAGAATTTTATATAATATTATTTTGTTTTTTGCAGGTTATGCAATTGGTATAGCCTTTCCACAAGTTGCGAAAGAATATTTTTCAAAGATTGATTTTTTGTTTTATATAATTTGTTTGAGTGCAACATTGTACATCATTTATTTCTACCATCTAAGAACAAAAGTAATTATAACAAATTATGGCTTAAGAACGAACTATAAGTACGATACTTTTTTTAAAAATATTGAAAAAATATCTGAAGAAAAACTACAAGGAAATTACAACCTTAAGGTTTTAAAAATTTACAAAAAAAATATCGATAGGGTAGAAACTTATAAAAAATCTTTAATATATAAGCTGTCTTATCAAAAAATTGAAAATATAACTACTTCAATAATGCAAAATTATGAAGAAACAAAGCAATATTTATTTGACACATATCAAGATTATCTGGAAAAACACAAAAGGGGAGATTAATACTGCTACTTAAAGCAAAAATTACTGTTGAAGATGCGAGACAGTATGATAAAAATAACCCTGCATATAAAATATTTACTAATTATATGCAGGTAAATTCTGGTGCAAAACAAGCCATGATGTATGAAATTTCAAAAGCTATTAAAGAGCTTCCTACAATTGGAAAAATTACAATAAAAGGGTTTGTTGGTTTTCCCAATATTCTTTTGAACATATCTATGAATTGGGTATCGTTAATTTTATCATTAGTAGTCTAAACCTTCTTTAGTAATTTAAATATATAATTTTAAATAATACTATAAAATTAATTTATAAACAACTAAACTTATAAATATATTTACAATTATTTACTCCTTTGCAAAATTAAAAACTGCTCTTTTGATTTGCCCGCATAATTTTAAAATGCATATATTTTAAATCAATGCCGTTTATCAAAGCATTAAAAATACGCCCGGCGCGATTCGAACGCGCGACCCTCTGCTTAGAAGGCAGATGCTCTATCCAGCTGAGCTACGGACGCATATATCTTATTATTCAATTGTCATTATGCTGTCTAGAGCATCAGATGCCTTTTCTTTAACGAAAGCAAAAAGCTTTCTGAGCCAGCTGAGCTACGGACGCATAGTTTATATTTATTTAATTATCATTCGAAGCTATAAACATAGCTAAGCTTTAAAGCCTATAAGTATCGTATCAAATAAAACAATTCTTGCAAGTATTTTTTATAAAAGCGGTATTTCTATTATAAAAACGGTCTTATAATCGGGTTCATCGACAATTTTTCCGCTTTGAAAATTAATTTTACCTTTGTGTTTTTCAATTATTTTTTTACAAATTGCAAGCCCCAATCCCGTTCCTTGTCCTTTTTTCTTTGTTGTAAATCCTGCTTGAAATATATTTTTTTCGTCTTTTGGCAAAATTCCTTTTCCGTTATCAAAAATTGAAATTTTTAAATTCTCGCCGTCGACTGAAGTTTTTAGCTTAATTTTACCGATGTAGCCGTTATCCTGTACTTTAATATCCTCAATTGAATGAATTGCATTTATTAAAATATTCAAAAATACCTGATTTAGCATGTTCGGATAGCAATTAACGTAAGGAATGGGGTCAAATTCTTTTGTTATTATAAAATTATTCTTTATTTTGTGATGTATTAAGCTTAATGTTAAATCCAATTCTTCATTAATATTTGCTTCCTGCTGAACGGTTTCATCAAGCCTGACGAAACGTTTTAGCGATTGCACAATATTTGTAATTCTTTTAATTGCTTCTTTATCCGTTGAATTTATTTCTTTTAAAATATCGAGTGTTTTTATATCGAAATTAGAAAAAACGCTTGCCATCATCTCGTTATTTGCATTAATTGCGCCAAGAGGAGTATTTATTTCATGCGCAACGGAAGCAACCAGCTGACCCAAAGAAGCCATTTTTTCGGAATTTATAAGCTGTAATTGCGTTTCTTTAAGCTCTTTTATGGCATTTTCAAGCTCTTCTTTTTTTTGGGAGATTTGATTAAAAAGGCTTGCCTGAATTAAAGAAGATGAAATCTGCATTGATATCCCGACTAAAAGCTCTCTTTCGAGCGCCGTTATTTCCTTTTTCGGAGTAAAAATAACCGCTATGCCGTACAGCTGTTCATTGTTTGATATAGGCATGATTATTCTTGTTGTAGGATTTAAAAGAGGAATGGAAGCTCCGTCGTGTTCTTTAATGCAAGCTTGAATTGAATTAATGTTTGAGTGGAGTTCGTCTAATATATTTTTCGGATAAATCAATTTTTCTCCGATTTGAGGAGCAAATACGTTAGGATATGTGTACTTAATTTTAAAATCTTCTTTATCAAACTGAGCAAAATAGCTTTTATTCGCCCCAAAAACAATGCTCAGCTCTTTAAGCGATTTCTCAATCAGGGTTTTAATATCAAGTTCATTTTTAATGCTCAGTGAAATTCTGTTTAACAGTGCCATTTTGACGGCTTGATTTTGAGCTTTTGAATTTGTGGAAGCAAATTCGATATTTTGAATTCTTAACCTTTCGTTTTCCTCTTTCAGTTTTTCCGTTTTCAATTCGTTTGTTATGTCGTAAAAATAAACAATTCTATATCTTTTTTTAACGCTGAAGGCCTTTATTAAAAAATGATAAGAAACATTTTCATCTTTTTGATAACTTGCAAAAGTTGAAAAATTAATATCGTTTTTTATCGCCGAGATTATGGGGTTATATGTCCTGACATCTTCCGAGCGAATAAAGCACATTTGATAAGAAAAGCGGTAGCTTAATTTTGCAAGACAGTCAAGACCTTGAGTTTGACTGCATTGAGTAAAAACTTTTCCAAAAGATAAATTATGATACAAAATATCTAACTTTTTATCATAAATAATAATCGGTTCTTCAAGATTATGATAAAAACTAATTAGTGCATTACTCATTAAATATCATTTTTTTCGTTTTTTACATAAAAACCAAGTGCAACGGGTTTATAGGAAGCTAATTCGCTTTTCAAAATAAAAACCTGTTTATTTAAAGTGTTAACTTGCTGTCTTAAATTTTCATTTTCCGTTTTCGAACGGATAAGCTCGACAATAATTTCATCAAAACCATCCATTTTCTCGCTTAAAAGCGAGCTCATTTTGTCAATTATGCTTTTTTCAAAATCCTCAAGTCTTGCTTGAAGCTGAAGTGAAGCATTTGTCAAGGGCATGGGCATCTGACCCGATTTAATTCTGTTTTTCGCTTTGGTTAAGAAGTTAATCTTTTTGTCGGGATTATTTAACTCATCATCCTGCGAAGCTTCCTCAATTACCGAAGCGGTGTATACTTTTTGCTCATGTATTTCTTTACTTTGATTGTAAAGTTCTTTCATCTTTTTTAAAATGCCGACATCTTTTTTTGTAAAATAAGCATTGCCCATAGAATCCGTTTTCGGCTTCAAACAAGCCTTTTTACACAATGTAACAACTTCTTCTATGTCGCTGTTTAAAACCGTTTCCAATTCTTCAACATTTATTTTTACATCTTCTTCTTGAAGTTTCTGTACTGTATTCAACAAAGATTCCTGCACTAAATCTTCTCCCCTTAATTCATAAAGCACTAAAAGACTCGTTGCTAATATTATAAAATATAAATTTAAATTCGTCTAATTTATAAATTTTTTTTCATAAAATGTAATATTTTAAATTAATAGCCCAGTATTTTTGCAATTTCGGCAATTGTTCGGGGAAAATATTTAATTAAAAAATGGGTTCTGGCAATAAGTTCATTATCTTTTTTATAGTTATACGTATTTAAAAGCATGTATGTTTCGGCGATTAGCTCTTCAAGTCCGGTGTTAAATTCTCCGCCTCCGTCCTGCGAAAAATAATCAATAAAATGCAAGACCGAACGCGGATTGTTTTTCTTAAAATTATCCATTTCCGAATTGTAAATTCGGCTGAGTTCATCGCAGTTTATCGGATTTTGACAGCTTGTTAAATAATGATAAAGAGCATGACCTATTTCATGGTATGTAAGGTCATTATCATAATTTATCTCCAGACGGCACAAATCACCGCTGTAAGCAAAAGCAGGCCGTGAGGAAAATTCCAGAGAATTTACCGCCCTGTTTATATTTAAGATACTGTCTGCGCTCATTTTTTCGAAAGCTTCAAAAAAACCTTCTCTTTCTTCTCGGGTAAGCCCTTTGGTTGTTTCTCTCAAATCAACATCAACAACCGTATTTAAAGTTAAATTTAAAATTTTTATATTACACTTTTCGCAATCAAAAAAACAGACTAATTCATAATCGTTAATTTTTGTATAGGTGCAGTCATCTGTATACCTTTTCCAAATTCTGTTAATATTAAGCAGTTTGTTATCTTTATCGTCGGTTATTAAATATTCGTAATTTGTCTTTACAATTTCATTTTGCCCGTTTATTTCCTGAGAGTATCTTCTTTGCGTTTTTATTCCGTCAAGAGAGTACTTCTCGCTATATTCCGTCAGCACTCCGCTTTTTTTAATTTCGCTCAATTTATCTTTTGATTTGATTTGTTTGGTTAAAATTGCATTTTTAATATCCATATCCTGCGGATAATCACCCAGACGAAATCTTCTTACGATAAAAGCACCCTTTAAAACATTAGACGGGGAAGAATGTATAATTGTTGAATTTTCAATATCATCGGAAAAATTGAACTCCAAAAAATCTTTTATTCCTCTTTGTTTAATACTGTAATAAACCGATTTATTAAAACCTTTAATTGAAGAATATTCGCTGTCACGTGATATTTCACGTCTTTGAACGCTATAAGAGCCGTCCGAGCCGAAAGTTTTTATAATTTTGATTAACGAGTCAAACTCCTTATCTTCCTGACCTTCTTCAATTATTAATTCGTACCCTGCATTATTTTGCAGGCGCTTAAAGTAAATGGTTGTCTTTTTAATATCGTTAATTTCATTTAAAACTTTATGATAGTCTATTCCGGTTTCCTTGATACCCGCTTTTAACATTTTAAGGGTATTAATTAAACTGATTCCTTTATCTAAAAAATCTTTAATCATGGGGATATCTTTGTTTTCAATATCCGACGATGTTTTTTTCATAATATCTATATATTCGGCTGATGAAATTTCTTTTTTTTGGAAATTTTTTGTGGCACAGCTTCGAATTTCGGGCAATACAACCTGATTATAAACATCGTAATAATAACCTTGTTTTATTTTTTCTTCAACGTTGTCGCCGTATAAGCCCTTTAAATGCAAGGTATTAATAAGCTCGGCAAAATTTTCTTTATATAAAGATTTAAAATCTCTGCCTCTGTATTTTTTCAAATGCACAAGCTTTGCTTTAATTAAATTTGCAAGAACATAAGCTTTCTGCTGATTTTCAAAGTTTTCTTTTTCAAATTCTTCCGTTTTCGTTTTTGAAAAATCAAGAGCTTCAATAAGATTTAATAATTTTGAAAATTCAATTTTATATTTCCCGCGAGACATTATTGTTTGCAATTTAAGCATTTCTTCATACAACTCCCGAGGGTTTGTTTGAATTTTCTTTTTTAAAAGCAAACCGTTCAGCTTTTTAAAATCTTCGTTGTTTGGATTTTGAGAAGCTTCTTTTTTGGATTTAAAAGCAACTCTCCCGATTTGAAAATTATGTTTATAATAGGGATTAAAACTAACCTTCATAATGATTTACCAACTATTTAAAACTCTTAAAAAAATTTTCTTGTTTTTATTTTACAAAAATTTACAGACTTATAATTATTGAAAATGTATTATATTAAATAAGGGAGTTAATATGATTAAGAATGATAAGGGTCTGTTTATAACTTTTGAAGGAATAGACGGCTGCGGAAAATCAACTCAAATACAGCTTTTAGATAACTACCTTAAACAAAAGGGCTACAAGACGGTTTTAACTCTCGAACCCGGGGGAAGCAGTATAGGTAAAGGCCTCAGACAAATTCTTCTTCATCATCAAGGATTTGTGGATGATTGCTGCGAGTTATTTTTATATCTTGCCGACAGAGCGCAGCATATGGAAGAAATTGTTTTAAAAAACAAAAATGAAGGCAAAATTGTTCTTTGCGACAGACACGGCGATTCGACGGTTGCTTATCAGGGATACGGAAGAAAAGGGGATATTGAAAAAATCAATTTTTTAAACACTGTTGCAACAAAGGGAAATCTTCCCGACATTACATTTTTATTTGATGTTGAACTTGAAACGGCGCAACAAAGGATAGGGGCTGAAAAAGACAGGCTGGAAAAAGAAAGTTTTGATTTTCACAAAAGAGTAAAGGAAGGCTATTTAAAATTATCACAAAAATATCCCGAAAGAATTAAAGTAATTAATTCAAATCTTTCCGTGCAAGAGGTGTTCTCTCAGGTTAAAAAAATAATCGATGAAATTTTATGAAAAAATCAATTAAATTTTTAATATTTTTTATTTTTTTTGTTTCCGTAAAAGCGCAGGCGGTTTTTTTGGATAATTTGTCGTGGGGAATTAATTTATATAACCAAAAAAAATACCCTCAAGCGGTTAAATATTTTACAACTTACACAATAAATAACCCTAATGACCAATGGGGCTATTATAATCTTGCAATCGCACTTAAACAAAGCGGTTCAAAAGAAAGCTCAAAATATTTAAAAAAAGCTTACGAATTAACTCTCGAAAAATTCAACATTGAAAAAGTTTATTTTGACATAGAACAAAATGCACAGCTCAATGATTATTTTGATATGGCAAGCACATATTTTGAAACCGGAAGCTATGACAAAGCGGAATCATACGCGGATATGATGTTAAAAATAGACCCGAGGTCCGCTCTGGGATATTTTACAAAAGCCAAAACCGCATACACCAAGGGAGAAGAAGAAAAAGCCCGCCAATACATAGAGCATGCGATAATGTACAATAATGATATAATTAAAACAAATCTTGCCGTTACATTAGGAATTAAAAAAGTTCCTGACGCCACAAAAGACGTTTATTATTACAAAGCACTGGAAGAATATTTCAAAGGTAATTTAAAAATGACAAAAAGCTGTCTTGAAAAATACAAAGAGCTGGACAGCGGTAATTTTGGCGTAATGAATTTATTAACGGATATTTCTTTCCGTCTGAATGATTTGGAAACGGCGCAAAAAACAGCAGAGGATATTTATAAAATAAATCCCAACAATATTCAAAATAATATCAATTTATCAAAACTGTATTTATTAAACAAAGATTATAATCAATCGGAAAATATTCTTTTAAAATCATACAAAATCAATCCCAACAATAAAGAACTCCTGTACGCCATCGGAAGTTATTATTTGGAGATGAAGGATTGGAACAATTCAAAAAAATATTTTGAAAATTCAATTTTAACAGATGATAATTTTTCCGAGGCATATTTTAATTATATTTATTCTCTTATCCGGCTCAAAGAATTTGACGATGCCCTTATTGCAATTCGTAAACTGGGTAAAATCAACCCCGATACAAGTCAAATAAATTACCTGCTTGCTCAAATATGTATTTTATCCGCACAATACTCCGAAGCGGCTGATTATTTATCACAGGCGCTTAAAAAAGAAAACAATCCGAATTATTTTTTTGAACTTGCGGATGTATATTATACTTTAGGGCAAAATTCTCTTTCTTTGTCAAATATTTGGGAAGCATTTAAAACAGGCTTTAAAATAAAAGACAAAACCGAGTATTACAACCTTGCTCTTAAAAATTATTTAAAAATTAACGATATAGACCATGCTCTAAATATATTAAATTCAGACGATAAGCTTGACAAAACAAGATTAATTTATAAATATAATTTATATAAATTATGTAAATTAGAAGGCAGTTTAAAAGAAAGTCAGTCATATTTTACGGCGCTTAAAAAAGAAAAACCAAACCTTGAAAACGATTACCTTGATTTATCGGAATTTTATTTTGAAGAATACAATCTCTCTCAAGCTATAAAAATAATCGATGAAGGTCTTAAAAAATACCCCTCTTCAACAAAATTATTTTCCCAAAAAATAAAATTTTATTATCTTTCCGGCAACGGCGAAAAAATCAAAAATATCCTGAAAGAAAAATAAGTTAGCCCACTTAGGTAATATACATAAAGCGCATTGTTTAATATTATTACTTTGTTAAAATCTTAAAGGAATTATAATGGATTTAATTACGCTTTACGTGGTGGATAATTATTTATTAAATCGAATAGCATACAAAAGATTTTTCGAAAACGAGCCTAATTATAAAGTAATCGGAGATTTTTCCCATGCACGGGATTGCATTGAACAAATGCAAAAGCAAATTGCCGATATAATTCTGATGGATGTCGAACTGCCCGATATCAACGGAATTGAAGCAACAAAAATAATTAAAGAAAGATTTCCGAAAACAAAAATTATAATACTTTCTTCCTGCAATGACGGAGAAAAAATCCTTGCTTCTTTGGCAAACGGGGCTTGTTCGTATGTTTTGAAAAATTCAAAAACGGTAAATATAAAAAATGTTATACAAAAAGTTCTTAAAGGAGAATTTTTAATGGATTTGGAAATAGCAAAAAAGGCATTTTCGCAAATTCATATTCCCGATACTAAAAATTTGGAAAATTTATATGAGATAAAAAGAATGAAAGACAGCTTGACCGTAAGAGAGCTTGAGGTTTTGAAACTTTTAATAGACGGTAAAACCAATTCTCAAATAGCACGTGAAATAATTATTTCAACAAACACAGCAAAAGCTCACGTCGGAAATATTTTAACAAAGCTGGCGGTTAAAGACAGGGTTCAAGCTGCGGTAAAAGCCGTAAGAACAGGAATTTTTTAAAGAGGAAAAATGTTTTTTTATAAAAAAAGAATAATAAAAAAATACAAAGAAAAATTAAAAAGGAACAGGGAAAGAAATTTAAAATGCATACAAAGCGAAAAAAACAGAATTTCAAACATTTTACGCCATGATATAAAAACCGCACTCCTTGCGCAAATACACTCGCTTGAACTAATTTTAAAAGAGAAATTAGGCAAAATTACGGAAGAACAAAAAGAAGTTATATCTCAAAATATTAATTCCAATTACTTTCTGCTGCATTTAATCGTAAATACCATTTTTATTTTAAATTATGAAAATGAAAACTATAAATTAAAAATTGAAAACATAGATTTATTGAAAGAAATTGATATCTGTTTAAAAGAAATACAAAATTATGCAAACGACAAGGAGCAAAATATTGTAATAAACGCCCCGAAGAAAATCAAATTAAATGCCGATAAAAAACTTGTTCAAAGAATAATAACAAATATTTTAACAAGCTCGGTAACAAACGGTTTTGAAAAAAGTAAAATTGAAATTAATATCACGGAAAATAAAAATTCAATAAGCTTTTCAACCAAAAATAAATCCGTTTATATGACAAAAGAAAAAATGGAAAGCCTTTTTGAAGAAAACAAAGACCACCCTTGCGATTTTAACAGATTAGGAATGAGTCTTAATTTAAATATAGCAAAAAAATTGATAAAAGCGCATAACTGGAATTTAATAGCAAAATCAAGAGAAGATAATTCTTCAACTTTCGGTTTTGTTATAAAAAAATAATATCATCTAAATAGCTGAAATAATAAAAATATTAATTCAACAATTCCTAATTTCGGTATAATTTTTATATAATCAGATATCTAAGGGGCAAAAATGGAAAATCAAGACGGAATAATAACGCAAATTATAGGACCTGTTATAGACGTAAAATTCGAAAACGGAAATTTACCCGAAATCTATGATGCACTAGAAATATATAATGATATGGGGCAAAAAACAACACTCGAAGTTCAACAGCTCCTTGGAGAAAATACCGTTAGGGCGGTTGCAATGTCATCAACCGACGGTCTTAAACGCGGGATGAAAGTAATTAACACTAACAACCCGATTAAAGTTCCCGTAGGAAAAGGAATTTTAGGAAGAATTTTAAATGTTCTCGGAGAACCCGTTGACAATCAAGGTGAAGTTCAATGCGATGACAGATTTCCCATCCACAGACCCAGCCCTAAACTTACAGAACAAAACACCGATATTGAAATATTAGAAACAGGTATCAAAGTTATCGACCTTTTAATGCCTTATCAAAAAGGCGGAAAAATCGGACTGTTTGGAGGTGCGGGAGTCGGTAAAACCGTTTTAATTATGGAATTAATTCACAATATTGCTTCAGCCCACGACGGCGTTTCGGTTTTTGGCGGTGTAGGCGAAAGAACACGTGAAGGAAACGATTTATATAACGAAATGAAAGAATCCGGCGTTTTGGATAAAGTTGCTCTTATTTACGGACAAATGAACGAACCGCCCGGAGCAAGAATGAGAGTCGGCTTATCCACTTTAACCTGCGCCGAATATTTTAGAGACGTAACCCATCAAGACGTATTATTATTCATTGATAATATTTTCCGTTTTGTACAAGCGGGGTCTGAAGTTTCTGCTTTACTTGGCAGAATGCCTTCCGCAGTAGGATATCAACCGACGCTGTCTCAAGAAGTCGGCGAACTTCAAGAAAGAATTACATCAACAAAAGACGGTTCAATTACTTCCGTCCAAGCAGTTTACGTTCCGGCGGACGACTTAACCGACCCTGCGCCCGCTACAACTTTTACGCATTTGGATGCCTCAACCGTACTATCAAGAAACATAGCATCTCTTGGAATATATCCTGCGGCAGATCCTCTGGAAAGCTCGTCTCGTGCACTTGACCCGAATATTATCGGCGAAGAACATTACAGCGTTGCTAAAAAAGTTCTTGAAATATTACAAAAATATAAAGATTTGCAAGATATTATCGCAATTTTGGGAATGGATGAATTATCTCAAGAAGATAAATTAACCGTAAACCGTGCAAGAAAAATACAAAAATTCTTATCGCAACCCTTCTTTGTAGCAGAACAATTCTCGGGCGTAAAAGGAAAATACGTAAAACTTGAAGATTCAATTAAAGGCTTTAAAGAAATCATTGAAGGCAAACACGATAATATTCCCGAACAAGCCTTTTATATGGTAGGAACAATTGAAGATGTGCTTGAAAAAGCTCATGCTCAAGAAGCTGTCGGAGTTTAATTTTTATGGCGCAAAATATCCGTTTAAAAGTAATAA
This sequence comes from Candidatus Gastranaerophilales bacterium, assembly GCA_947589525.1. Taxonomy (GTDB): domain Bacteria; phylum Cyanobacteriota; class Vampirovibrionia; order Gastranaerophilales; family Gastranaerophilaceae; genus RUG14156. Next base: position 14,051 of record CANQAW010000004.1, on the reverse strand, counting down.
CTCATGAAAAAATTGTCTATGAAGACGATATAGATGAACTATACGTCAACACAACAGACGGAAGAATGGGTTTTTTAAAAAACCATATACCCGTTATATGCGCTCTTAAAGTCGGGGTTTCAAAAATAGTCAAAGATAAAAAAGCACAATGCTTGACTACCATGGGCGGAATTTTACAATTTTCAAATAATCAGGCAACAATTCTGACGGATACTGCAGAGCTTGATTGCGATATTGACGTAGCCAGAGCAAAACAAGCGCTTGAACGTGCTCAAGCAAGACTTTTGGCACGTGAAAGCAATCTTGATGTCACAAGGGCGCAGATTGCTCTTGCTAAAGCAATGGCAAGATTGAGTGCGGTAAACAAAAAATAGCCTAATCAATTGTATTATAAATTCTGTCTCCCGCATCTCCGAGTCCCGGAAGAATATATCCTTTTGAATTAAGTTCCCTGTCTAAACATGCCGTTATTATTTCGACATCAGGATACTTATCGGATATCTTTTTAACTCCCTGCGCAGATGCAATAAGACTCATAAATATGATATTTTTTTCTTTAATTCCTTTAAAGATAAAATTATCTATGGCGCACAGCGCACTGTTTCCCGTTGCAAGCATGGGGTCGAGAATTATTGTGATAATATTTTTTTTGGTGTCTATTTTTTTTCTTTTATCATAATACCAAACAGGTTCAAGCGTTTTTTCGTCTCTGTACATTCCCAAATGATGAACACTTGCAAAAGGAAGAATATCTTGAGCAACTTCACAAAAAACCATGCCTGCTCTTAAAATAGGCGCTATTATCAATTGGGAATTTTCGTCAAACATCTCGCATTGCGTTTTTTCCAAAGGAGTTTCAATTGTTTTTGAGACCACGGGAATGTTTTTTGATGCCTCAAAAATAAGTGCATAAGTGATTTTTCGCAGTGCGCTTCTGAAATGCTCACAAGTTGTATTTTTATCTCTTAATATTGCTAAGTTATGTTTAACTACGGGATGATTTACAACCGTTAGTTTTTTTGTTAATACCGACATTTAATTTTCCTTTTTAATTTTGCAAATTTGATTTAATTGTCTCGAATATTGCATCAGTCTTATCTATTGCTTCTTCAAGACTATATCCTTTTTCAATCATTTCATCACATAAATCTATCCAATTTTGCGCAAATTCGGCATTTTGTAAAAAGGAAACCGTTGAATCTTTAACTGAGGACAGAATTTTTGAAGCATTCAGACTTGAGTCCGCCTGCATTTTTCCCAAAACATATTCCATAGTTTTTTCCATATCTATATTTTTATATGTATCTTTTACGGGACTTTCGGCTGTTGCTTTTTTATCAAAAGTCCTTTCGATTTTCATTTTTGTATTAATTTTTGTGTTTATATAATTATTGGTATCCCTTGATATATCGTTATTCATTTCAGTTTTACTCTCTTTTTTATAAACATCAAAAACACAATTTAGTGCGTTTTTTATACAAAACATAAGAAAAAATTTTTTTGCTTCTTTAAACAGATTTTGTACAAAAATTTATATTTCTTAATATTCTACATCTTTTAACCGCACTTGGCAAGATTTTTCTAAATGCTTTGAGGCAGTGCCGTAATCATTGTGCCTTCTTTTGAAAAAATAGCTTTAATCGAATTATCATATTCAACCAGCATCCTTTTATCGTCACAATTGGGAACAACATTTTTAGGAGTTTGAGTATAAATTATTTTATAAATTTCTCTCAGTTTTTCTTTTGTTTCTTTTGAATACAAAAGAGAAACATCTTTAATGTCATTTAAAATATATCTGTCTAAAATTCTCAATCGGGCATGCAAGGTAACATTTGGAATATTTTTCGATTTATCAAAATTTATAATATCGCTTGAATTTATTAAATCGATTAAATCGCTGTTTAACATTCTTCTTATAGCGCTTGCATGGATATATTCGGAACAATCCTGCGGTAAATCCAGTGAAGTTTTGTCAATTTTTAACAACCTTGCTATATTTTGATAAGATTCGGCAGACTTATTCATTTTTGAAGCCAATTCATAAGCTATTGCAAAATCGGGATAGCAGACAAAATCCTGCTTTTGGTTATTGGGCAGATATTTTATAAAATTACCGTTTTTATCTTGGTATGTCTGCTTCAATAAATTAAGAACGTCTTTTGTTTCAACGGGTTTTTTATCGTCATGCTCCAAAGGATTAATAAACCCGATGTTTGAAGAATTTATTTTTACCGGTATATTTAAGCTGTCAATCTTTTCTTGAATTTTATTTAAAATCGAATTTAGCATTTTGAAATCAACGGGAGAAGCTGATAAATAAGCGTATACATTTTTTGCGCTTTCTTTTGATTCGGAGTATTTTTCAAAAAATTCTTTAAATGCTTTAAATGAAGGCACTTTCTTCTCTGCCATTAACGATAAAATGCTTCTTCGCACATCAGCATTTTGCGTTTGAGAAATAAATTCTTCAAGGTCAGCTTTAGATTTTGCCGGTATTTTATTTTCCGCAAAATAGTCAATTCTTTCTTTTGATTTTGCTTTATCATTTTCATCATATAAGGCTTCTAACAGTAAATAACAGTTTTGTTGATAATCTAAATCCGATTTTTCTGATGAAAAATCTATGTTATTTGTTTTAAAGAAATTGTATAGTTGTTCTTTATTTTCAAAAAATTTAGAAAATTTATCAATTAAATTTGCTTTAAACTGATATTGCTCGGGGGTTTCAATGTTTAATTTTGTAATTCTTTCCAAAACTTGAGCCGTATTTTTCGCATTTTGGAATAATTCTTTGTATTTTATATATATTTCAAGAGCGCTTAATCCTGCAAAATAGTTTGTTTCATCATTTAAAACGAATTTTTCAATTTCATCTTTAACGGATAAAAATTCTTGTTTTTGTTCGTTTAATAATTCTAAAGGTGAAACATTGCGGGTTTTTGCATCTTTAAAAATGTCGCATGCGTTGTACTTAAACAGCTCTAAAAACTCTAAAATATTTTCTCTATTTAAAGTTTTAATCTTTTTGTTATAAATTTTTTGATAAAAAGAAACAAAAGCTTGAGAATTGTTTATCTTGTATTTGTCGGCCAAATTCAAAAAATCGCTGATACTTTCCGTATCTTCGTCCGAAGAATATAACGAAGTTAAAATATCGGGATACTTTTTAAATGTTTCAAATGCTTCCTGTTTGTTTATATGCTTTGTTTCGCCTATAAAATCAACAATCGGTTCTTTGAAAAGTATTTCTTTAACGGCTGTATCATTATCATCCGTTATGCTCTTAGAGGCAAAAGCGCTCAGTTCTCTGGCTGAAACATTGTTTTCTTTTAAAAATTCAAGAAAATTAATTTTATTTTCAACATAGCTTAAATCTCCAAAAAACGGAGTGTATAAATTTAATTCTCGATTTTTGAATTTTGAAAAACTTAAAATATCATCAAAAAGCTCTTTAAATTCTTCCAAATTGCCGTTATTGCATAAATAAATACAATCTATATAATCATTAAATGAAGTGTAGAGGCTTTGAGCCGTTTTGTAATTCTTTTGAAAACCCGAAGATAAAAGCTCATCTATTTTAGCCATTTTATCGTCGTGTATATATTTTAAAAAGTTAACAGCTTCTAATTTATCCGATATATCCTCAAAATTATTAAAAGCATCTTTTAAATAGCTGTATTTTGTATCAAAATCGCTAAAAGTGCATAAACCGATTTCTTTTAAAAATTTAGTCGTTTCATTTAGAGAAGAAAAATCCGGATTTTCCGAATATTTCTCTTGGTTATACAAATGAAGAAGAACATCGCCAAACTTTGCAAAATCTTCTTTATTATCTAAAAGCCCGTATATATTCAGCGCTTCTATATGCTGACCTTTAAAAATTCTTTTAGCTTCAGGTCTTGATTTATAAGCATTTAAAAAGCCGACTAATTTTGAAGCATTATCAATTCCGGCATCTTCAAAATATTTTACGTTTAATTTGCCTTCAAACTTTAAATAATTATAAAAAAGCTGTCTTAAATCCGTATTTTTTTGTTTTTTGAAATAAGTCATGCACTGAGGCGTGATAAAATAATCAAGTATACCGCCGATTACATATTCCTGCACATTATAATCCAAAACATCCAAAATATTTGAGGCAAGAAGCGAAGTAAAATTATAAGTGTCGCCAATGTCGGAAGTAAAAGCAACGTTAGTGTTATTTTGGCGCTTATATATTTTATTTTGATTATTGGGGTTATATATATTTACACTGCTTATTTTCATATCTGATATAAAAATAAATCAAATAAAAAAATTGTTAAAAAAAATATTTTTGTAAAGAAAATTTAAAAAAAGACTGCATTATGCAGTCTTTTTTTAAAAGCAGTAAGTTATTTAGAATAATCTGTCTAAAAGACCTTTAAATGCCGCACCGTGGCGAGCTTCGTCACGTGCCATTTCATGAACCGTATCATGAATTGCATCCAGTCCAAGTTCTTTTGCTCTTTTTGCAATTTCCAATTTTGCGGCGCATGCGCCTGTTTCAGCGTCAACTCTTGCTTGAAGGTTTTCTTTTGTTGAAGGAGATACAACTTCTCCCAATAATTCCGCAAATTTTGCCGCATGTTCAGCTTCTTCAAAAGCTATTCTTTTATATGCTTCCGCAGCTTCAGGATAACCTTCTCTGTCTGCTGCTCTTGACATTGCAAGATACATACCTACTTCGGTGCATTCTCCTTGGAAGTGGTCTTTTAAGCCTTGAAGAACAACGCTGTCAACATTTTTTCCGATACCTATTTCATGAACGCATGCAAAAGCAGTGTTGTCGCCTGCTTGATTAAATTTTAACGCTCCGCATTGGGGACATTTTTCAGGCGGATTTTGTGCTTCAACAGTGTAACCGCAAACCGAACATACCCATTTTGTCATTTTTTTCTCCTTTTTAAACTATATATTTCGACTAATTTTTATTTTAACTCACAAAGATATATTTTGTCACTTTAATTTTATTTAAATTATAAACCTTAGGTTAAATTTGAAATAATTTCTCTGCTGAATTCTTTTGTTGTAGCGCTTCCGCCTAAATCGGGGGTTAGAAATTTTCCTTCTTTTAAGGTTTTAAAAAGCGCTTTTTCTATTTTTTTGGAAGCTTCTTTTTCTCCAAGATAATCCAGCATCATAACCGCACTTCTTAATAATCCTGTAGGGTTTGCAATATTTTTGCCTGCAATATCGGGTGCTGAACCGTGCACTGCCTCAAAAACAGCGCAATCATCTCCTATATTAGCGCTTTGCGCAACTCCTAATCCGCCGATTAAACCCGCACAAAGGTCAGAGGCTATATCACCGTATAAATTAGGCATAACTAAAACATCAAACTGCGAAGGATTTGTAACCAATTGCATGCATAAATTATCAATCAAAATTTCTCTTGTTTTAATTTGCGGATATTTTTTTGAAACTTCTCTAAAGCAATCAAGAAACATGCCGTCTGCAAGCTTTGAAATATTTGCCTTAGTCGCAACACAGACTTCTTTTCTTTTATTTTTAACCGCATAATTAAAAGCATAACCGCAAATTCTTGTTGAAGCTTCGCGGGTGATAACTTTCAGGCCGTGAATTGTGTTATCATCAATTTTTTCTTCCAAACCTGCGTAGATGTCTTCCGTGTTTTCTCTAATAACCGTTAAATCAACATCACAAAAAGGAGTTTTAATTCCTTCAATATTTTTAGAAGGTCTTATATTCGCGTACAAGTTAAATAATTTTCTTAATTGAACGTTAACTGATTTAAAGCCGTATCCTATGGGAGTTGTTATGGGTGCTTTTAAGCAGATTTTATTTTTTTTGATGGAGTTAATTGTTTCTTTTGGCAACACTTCGCCATATTTTTCAAATGCTTTTAACCCTGCAATTTTTTCATCCCAGTTGATTTTAACCCCTGCGCTATCAATGATTTCAATAACACTGTCGGTTATTTCAGGGCCGATACCGTCTCCTTTAATTAAAGTTATGTTATAAATTTCAGACAAGGTCAAAATCCCCGTGTTTTTTAAGATGTTCGACAAGCCCGCCTTCTTGAAGAAGTTTTATCATAACATTAGGCAAAGGGGTGATTTTAATTTCAATATTTTTAGTTAAATTTTTAATAATTCCTTGTTTTATATCAATTTCAAGATTGTCGCCGTCATCTATATTATCCGTATCACATTCGATAGCTAAAAGCCCTATATTAATTGCGTTTCTGTAAAATATTCGGGCAAAGGATTTAGCTATAACCGCACCGACTCCCGCAATTTTAATTATTTGAGGAGCGTGTTCCCGACTTGACCCAAGACCGAAATTTTTTCCCGCAACAACAAAATCCCCTTTTTTAACATTTTTTGCAAAATCAGCATCAGCATCTTCAAGTACATGTTTTGAAAATTCAGTTAAGTCATTTCTTAAATGAAATAATCTCCCCGGCGCAATATGGTCTGTTGAAATATTATCGCCGAATTTAAAAGCTTTACCTTTTTTTATATGATTTTCGCTCATTATCATTCCTTAATATGAACAGCTACGAAAAGAAATGCCCTCTTTTTGAGTTAAGAGTGATATTATCAAAAGAATATAAAACCGCAGGTCTTTTAGAGAAAGATTTTGTTACTTCGTTTGTTTCAACCAAGATATTTGAAGATAGCATTTTCTTTCTGAAGTTTCTTTTATCAAGCTGTTTTTTTAATATCAATTCGTAAGATTTTTGTAATTCCGTTAAAGTAAATTTTTTGGGAAGCAATTGAAAAGCTATCGGGCAAAGCTCAAGCCTTTCTCTTGTTCTTTTTAAGGAATACTCAATAATTTCTTTGTGGTCGAAAGCCAAAGGAGGCAATTTTTCAACATCATGCCATTGAACATCAGCAACACCTTCAACATTTTTAGGGTCAATTTTGATATCTTCCGCCCTTAAAAGTGCAAAATATGCGCAAGTTATGACACGTGCGTTAGGATATCTTAAAGGGTCGCCGAATGTGTATAATTGTTCAAGATAAATATTTTGAACGGTTGTTTTTTCTTTTAAGACACGCAGTGCAGCATCATCTATGTTTTCGGACAATCTGATAAATCCGCCCGGAATTGACCACCTTCCCCTGAAAGGTTCGTTTACACGCTTTACTAACAACACTTTTAATTTATCGTTATGAATAGTTAAAATTACAACGTCAACCGTGACTTCGTGTGTTTTTGTTTCCGCAAAAGTTCTCATAGTCTTATGTTATAACAAATTTAAATTAATGGCAAGTTTGGCACTTAACTTTACAAAATGTTTTATAAGTATGATTTTAGTTTAAAAATTTGTTAAAAATTTAAAATAATGCTTTAATTGATTGTATCAGGACTTTAAAGGAAAAATTATGAGAAGCGATATTTTAAAACAAGGTGAATCCCACGCACCGCACAGAGCACTTTTATATGCGGGAGGATTGTCCGATAAAAATATAAAAAAACCTTTTATAGGAATAGCAAGTTCATTTTCGGATTTAGTTCCGGGGCACGCAGGAATGAGAGATTTAGAACGCCAGATTGAAAAAGGAATACACTCGGGCGGTGGTCAGGCGTTTATTTTTGGAGTTCCTGCCGTTTGTGACGGCTTAGCTATGGGTCACTGCGGAATGAGATATTCTCTTCCGAGCAGAGATTTAATCGCCGATTGCGTTGAAACAGTCGCTAACGCTCATCAGCTGGATGGTCTTGTTTTACTCACAAATTGCGATAAAATTACCCCTGGGATGTTAATTGCCGCTTTAAGGTTAAATATCCCTTCAATAATTGTAACTGCGGGCCCTTCCATAGAAGGACACTGCAAAGGTGAAACTTTAACATTTATAAGAGGGTCATCCGAAGCCGTCGGAAGATATAGAGCGGGCAAAATTACAAAAGAAAAACTTGCCGAAATGGAACACTATGCCTGCCCTACAATTGGTTCTTGCCAAGGATTATACACGGCAAACACTCTTGCCTGCTTAACCGAGGTTATGGGGATGAGTTTAGAGGGCTGTGCAAGTGCAAGCGCAGTATCTTCCAAAAAAAGAAGAATAGCTTTCGAATCCGGTCTTGCAATTTGCGACCTTGTGAGAGAAAATATTCTTCCCCGCGATATAGTGACGCTTGAAGCTGTCAAAAACGCAATTATTGTTGATTTAGCTTTAGGCGGTTCTACAAATTCCATTCTTCATCTCCTTGCAATTGCGCAAAGTGCGGATATTGACTTATCTTTGGATGATTTTGAATATTTAAGCACAAAAATTCCTCAAATTATAAAGCTTGACCCTTCAAGCACTTTGACTATGACCGATTTTGATAATGCGGGTGGAATATCAGGCGCAATTAAAACCCTGTACGGCAAAACTCCCGAATTTAAAAACACAAAAAACGTAATAGGAAGGTCAATCGAACAAATTGCGCAAGAGGCTTGGGTTGACAGCGAAGTTATTAAACCTTTTGATAACCCGATTACAAATAACCCCGGACTTGCCATTTTACACGGTAATTTAGCTCCCGACGGCGCTGTAGTTAAAATATCGGGCGTTGATAAAGATGTTTTCAAATTTAAGGGCAAAGCAAAAGTTTTTAATTGCGAAGAAGATGCAATGAAAGCAATTGAAGATGATGTTGTTGTTGCGGGTGATGTCGTTGTTATAAGATATGAAGGCCCTAAAGGAGGACCGGGGATGAGAGAAATGCTTGCTCCGACTTCTTTGCTCGTCGGTAAAGGATTGGGAAAAAAATGCGCCCTTATAACAGACGGAAGATTTTCGGGCGGTACAAGAGGACTTTGCATAGGTCATATTACTCCTGAAGCATGCCTGAAAGGAGTTATCGGCTTAATTGAAAACGGTGATATTATTGAAATTGATATCGATAAAAGACAGATAAACCTTCTTGTTGAGCAAGATATTCTAAACCAAAGGAGAGAAAACTTTAAACCTCAGGAGCGTGAAGTTTTAAAAGGCTATTTATCAAAATATCAAAGAAATGTATCTCAGGCAAACAAAGGAGCAATTGCCCAATAATTAAATATGAAAAAACGTGCAATTTTAGCTGAAATATTTATTCTTACCATCCTTTTGGGAACAATCTTTACGGGGATTATATTTGCATATTCAAAATTATTTATAGAACCGAACATTTATACCATTCAATTTAAGGATATAGACGGCATTACAAAAGGTTCTCCCGTAAGGTTTATGGGCATTAATATCGGCTATGTGCGCAAACTTGCTTCTAAAAATAAACATATAAATGTTCAAATTGTTGTAACGGAAAAAGACATGAAAATCCCAAACGGAACGGTTGCCCGCGTTGAGTTTTACGGACTCGGCGGGTCTAAATCAATCGAACTTATGCCTCCGGACGGGTCTTGTGATGTAGGAATTTTAACCGAAGGAACAATAAGAATAAACGACGTTGTAAGAGAAGCAATAGGAATAGTCGAGATAATCGAATCAATGGAAAAGTATGTTAAAAGCTTTAATCAAGGAGCTTTTAACAATGTTATAAATACAATATCGGATATTAAAAATTATTCCTATAAATCAACTGACTTAAAAATGAAAGATTTCTCAAAAAATCAGCAGGAAAAAACGGATAAAATAAAAGTCAAACAAAAAGATTTACAGGAAAAAATCGAAAAAGTTAATGAAAACGTTAATAAACTCAATCAATTCATAAAAAAATAATTTTTATGATATTATTTTTTTAAAAGGGGAAGTTAAATGCCAAAAGAAAAAGAAACAGAAATTGTAATTGACGTTGAGACAACAGGCTTAGACTACACAAAAGAAAGAGTTATTGAATTTGCGGGCATTAAGCTTGTAAACGGGAAAGTTAAAGAAAAATTTGAAACTTTAATCAATCCTCACCAGCACATAAGAAAATCTTCTCAGGCAATCCACGGAATTAGCGAACAGGATTTGGAATCAGCTCCCGAAGAGCAGGAAATTTATCCTAAAATTTTTGAATTTATAGGAAATTATCCGATTGTTGCTCACAACGCTATTTTTGATTTTTCCTTTTTAAATCGAACTTCAAAAAGACTATATGATAAATCGCTGGAAAATAACTACATAGATACTCAGATGATGTTTAAAGAAGTCTATCCGCAATATGAATCCTGCGGACTGGATACTTTGGTTAGTGTTTTTCAGGGAAAAAACGAAAAACGCCACAGAGCAATGGGAGATGCAATGGCTTTAGCTAAATGCTATCCTAAATTAAAAGCGCTTTATTATCAAAAATACAACTGGCAATTGTCTCAAATTGACCATGTGGAATATCTTTTTGAAAGATATTTAAGACTGCAAAGCGCAATTAACACAATGCAGTCGGAAATTCAGGATTTACGTTCAATTTTTAAAATTTATTTTGAACGGGGCGGAAAAGAAATTAAATCCAACACGGGAGAATTATTAACGTACAATCATAAGAAAACTTTTTCCTATGATTTTTCTCAAATTAAAGAAACTCTTGACGAAATCGGAGCTTTAACCAAAGCCGTTAAACTAAACAATGCTTTTATAGACAGATTAGTAACAACTAACAGCATAAGCGAAGAAATTAAAGACAAAATCAAATCCGCAAGAATTGAAATATCCGAAAATAAATCATTCGGCATTGTAAAACCCGAAAAAAACAAGTAGCGCAAATTACAATTTTTCAAAATCGCAAACAGCGCCGAATTTTTCTTTTAAAAGATTTAAAAGAGCAATTCTGTTATTTTTGATTTTTTCATCCTTATCCATTACCAAAACTTTATCGAAAAACTTTTCAACCGGTTCAATTAAACTTAAAAGCGAATTTATGTAATTTTCAATATCGTCATTGTTTTGATTATGGTTTTTGATTGCACTGTATAAATTCTTTTCTTCATCAAGAATTAAAAGGCTTTCATCAACATTTGAAAAACTGTTTCCTTTTAAAATTTTAGAAATTCGAAGCGCATTTTCTTTTAGTTTTGAAAATTCATCCGAAAGTTGATTTTTTTGATATTTAGACAAAATTTCCATTTTTTTTATGATTTTGTTTAAATCGGACAAAGGATTAGCACCGAAGCATGCCTGTATTAAATTTGCGCTGTATTGCTTTTCATACATAAAAATAAGTCTTGACAGGTAAAATTCCTTTAATTCATTGAAAATAGCATCTTCAAGAGGAACGGAAAATTCTTCGGATAATAAATTAAGTGAATATTTTATAACATCTTCCAAATTTAAATTGATTTTCTTTTCAATTATTGTTCTTAAAATACCTATTGCACCGCGCCTTGCACCAAGAGGGTCGTTAGAGCCTGTGGGACGCTTTTTCTTTTTATCACCTTGAGTTGAAATAAACAAAGCATTAATTGTATCAATTTTATCTGCCAAGGAAACAACTTGTCCGATTATATCGCTTGCAAGAGGAGAATTTGCGCCCAAAGGAAAATAATGTTCGCAGATACCGCAGGCAACTTCATCTTTTTCGCCATCCAAGTGCGCATAGTTTTCGCCGATAAAACCTTGAAGCTCGGTAAATTCAAAAACCAGTTTTGTGGACAGGTCGCATTTTGAAAGCTGAGCACATCTTAAAATATCTTCCTTGTTTGATACATTTAAAATATCGGCAATGTATGATGAAATTTTAATTAACCTTTGAGTTTTATCGAACAAAGTTCCCAAACCTTTTTGGAAAGTCATTCCCTTAAGATTATCGATTTTATCAATCAATTTTGTTTTGGTGTCTTCATTAAAGAAAAATACTCCGTCTTCAAGCCTTGCGCAGATTACTCTCTGATTTCCCGCTTTAATATTAGAAAAATCGTCTCCGACATAATTTGCAATTGCTATAAAATGATTTGACAATCTGCCCGATTTGTCCCAAAGAGGCAGATATCTTTGATGCAAGGTCATAACGGTGGTTGAAACTATGGAAGGAATTTGAAGGTATTTTTCGCTGAATTCGCATAAAACACTCACCGGATATTCGGTTATATAAGTAATTTCATCTAAAAGAGCGTTCAAATCTTCAAATTTAACTTCAAGATTATTTTCTTGGGCGCACTTTTGAGCCTGCTCAATTATAATCTGTCTTCTTTCCGTCTGATTAACGAAAACTTGCGCGCTTTTTAATATTTCAACATAATTTTTCGGCTCATCAATAACAACAAATCTGTTTTTGGAATATCTGTGACCTTGGGTTTTATTTGTTGCCGTTTTATCAAATATTTTAAGCTCTACAACGTCAGAACCGAAAAGCGCAACAACATTTTCCACGGGACGGGAAAATTTATCGGCATTGTAGCCCCAGCGCATAAAATGAGCGCCCTGAAGCTTTAATATTATATTTTCAACATTCTCTTTTAATATATCAACTGCGCTTTTACCTTTAATTTCGATTTTAGCCCAAATATAATTATCTTTTTCAAAAACATCCGATTTTTCAATATTGTTTTTCGCAAGAAAACCCAAACCGGCTTTCGTAAAAGCGCCCGTGTTATCTTTTGCAACCGACACCATAGGACCTTTGACTTCTTTTGTAACGGTATCCTGTTTTTCCGATAACGAAGAAACCAAAACGGCAAGCCTTCTCGGTGTTGCATAAACATTAATATCCTGATAATTAAGCCCTTGCTCAAAAAAAAGTTTTTTAAATGACTCTTCAAGCTGTACTGCGGCGCTGGGGATAAATTGGTAAGGAAGTTCCTGAGTTAATATTTCCAATAAAAAATCTTTATTCATAATAAAAAATTATATTATAAAAACAAAAAACTAAAAAGATATTTATTTATATTAAGAAAAATAAAGAAAAATCGTTAATTTTTTACAAATATTTTGAAAAAATTCTTATTATGTGTCAAATTAATATTAACTAGATGAGGTTATTATCTTGACAGGAACAGTTGATATAGATTTTCTTGAAATAAACGAAGATTTAGCCCAAAATTCAAAGCTTTTAGCCAGTTCACTAAGCGGAGTCAGAGCAAGAAAAAGAGGTCTGATTGATATGCTTGGGATTAATTGTGCCATAAATTATCTGCAAGCAAAAGGAATAAAAGTCAGCAATAAAAAAAGTATATATAAAATCCCTCTTTTGTACGAAGAATTTAAAATAAGCGACATATATTTTTCAAAAAACAGAATTGATGTTATAACGCTGTATAAAGAAAAAAATGTAAAAATTCCTAAAATCCATGTGGATATGGATATTTTGCCCGATTTTTATTTTATAGTTCAAATCGGCGCAAGAATAAAAGAAGCTAAGATTATCGGATTTATCGAAGGCAAAAACATTAAAAACTGCCCCCATGATTCAAAATTTTACTATCCTACAATTAAAATGATTATCGACATAAAAAGATTTTGCGAAATCATTAAAAGTCAAAGTCCAAAACAGGTGACACTCGGAAAACACATCGATTGTCTGGGATTATTTTTAAAATTTATAGATAACGACCTTTCTTCCGTTTACAAAAGACAGTTAATCCAGCATCTTTTAAACTGTGACTCTTGCAGAAGCAGATTTGTAAGCACAATTGAATTTGAAAAGCTTGCAAACAACGTAAGATTGTATCCCGAGCTGTACAGAAAAAAACCAAAAGCAACACCTCAAACACCCGTTCAAGCTCCAAGCACAAAAACTGTCGAGAAGAAATTAAAAAATCATGCGATAAGCAAAAATACTCAGCCTATTGAGCAGGAAGAGCTTGCTCAGGGAAGACTTGCAAAACTTGCCCAAGTCTTGGATACAATAGACAAAGGCGATAAGAAACTTATCACAAAAACCGTAATAGACACAATATTCAATGAAATTCCAAAATTCGACTTTCCCTCAATTAAGTCTGTTATAAAAGTTAAAAACAGACGTGCACTTATTGTATGTATCGGTGCATTTTTGATTTTTGCAAGCTTTGCGCTTATTTCTTTAAAAGGAAGCGAATCCGTAGAACGTATGAATGAAATGGCTGCGGTGGAAGAATACAATTCTCAAGCCGAACAATTTGATGAAGCGGAATATTATCAAGACGGCAGTGAAAATCTTCCCACTTTGGCAAA
>CANQAW010000003.1 GCA_947589525.1 Candidatus Gastranaerophilales bacterium | reverse complement strand
GACCTATCCCTTAAAAGGGGAGTGCTCTACCTGCTGAGCTACAGACGCAAATTTAAAATTTAATTGCTTATTCACTATAACAAGAACAAATTTTAACGTCAAATGTTTTTTTACAAAATTTAAAAATAGCAAAATCAGGTAATGAAAAAAATTTTTAAAGATTTATCTTTTAAATGTAGTTTTGAAAGGTAAAATATGAAAAAATTATTGCTATCGCCTTTATTTGCAACATTTTTAGCTTTTTCACTTTTAACCTGCACAAGTTATGCGGATTGCTCAAAATGCGACAGTGTCAAAAATGACTGTGAATGTCAAAAACAAATTGAAAAAAGCCCCTGTGATATTGAACAAACCTGCAAAAAAGCAGACAAAAGCCTTTTAGATGATGATGAATACTGCACTTATAACCAATGTTTTTTTGACAGAGAATTTATTAAATTAAAACAAGCGCTGTGTTTGACATCCAAACAAGAAACCTGCATTGATACTTTATATAAAAGCTACAAGTCAGATTTAGAAGTTTATCATTCAAGATACAGAACTCAAAAAAACAAACTTCTTGAAATGATTGAATGCGGAAACGATTGCTATAAAGACCAGATAAACGTTTTAAAAGAATTGAAAAAAGATGTTAAAGAAAGGTCTAAAACATTCAAAAACGATATAAAAGAAGTTTTATGCAAAGACCAAAACAGAGAGCTTAAAAAATTCTGCCGTCACGAAAAGAAAAAAATGAAAAAAATATTTAAATACTCCTGTATTTATAAGCTTCCATGCAGTGATTGCCATACAAAATAAAGTGCGCAAAATCCGCACTTTATTTATATTACCCGATTGGATAATGCGCATTATAGACAAAAGACTAATTACCCGATAATTATATATAGGTTAGTATTAATCCATAAATTTGAATTAAAGAAAGGATTAATTAATGTGTCAACAAACAACGCTCAAGGCGCAAAAAGAAATTAAAGTAATCATAGTTGAGGATTATAAGTTAACAAGAGTAGGATTAAGATATGCACTAAATGAAATTGACAGCATAAATGTAGTAGCGGAAGCGCAAAACGCTGAAGCGGGATTGGAATTAATCAAAAAAGAAAAACCGGATGTTGTTTTGATGGATTTGGGTCTGCCGGGGATTAACGGCTTAGAAGCTACTCAAAAAGTTAAAATGATTAGTCCCGACACAAAAGTTATAATCTTAACTTCGCACGACAGAGAAGAAGAAGTCATAGCTTCTCTGGGGTGCGGAGCAAGCGGATACTGCCTTAAAGATATTGACCCCGTTACTTTATCAAATGTTATTAAAAATGTTGCAAAAGGTGCATGCTGGCTTGATTCAAACATAGCTCATCTTGCTCTTAAATTTTTCCCAAAACCCGAAAACATGCAGATTGCTTCGGTTAATTCTTCCGCTGAAGCTAAAACTAAATTAACCGAGAGGGAAAACGAGGTTTTAAAACTTCTCGTTCAAGGAAAATCAAACACTCAAATAGCGCAGGAGCTAATTGTTTCAGTCCACACGGCAAAAGCACACGTTTGTTCAATTTTACAAAAGTTATGCGTGGATGACCGTGTTCAAGCTGCCGTAAAGGCAATAAAAGAAGGAATTGTATCTGTTTAAATAAATTAAAATAAAAGCAGGATAAAAATCCCTGCTTTTATTTTTTTTAAAATGATTATAAAATATTGTCATGGAGTTTAAGAAAAAAATTTCAATTCTGTTTTTAATCTTAACAGCAGCTGTCGGATTTAAGTTTTTGCTTTTAACCGATATAAAATCAAGCATTTCTTCCGTTGTGCCAAACGGCCCTTATGCTTTAATTTTTGGTTCAATAGCAATTTTCGGCATATTTTTAAGTATATATTTGAGAAAATATTTTATTGCGGATAACACAAAAAACAAAATTCAAAAGGCTCTGGGGAAATATCTCTCCTATGATGTCATGCAAAATGTCGTAAAAAACATTGACAATCTTTCTCTCGGGGGAAAAAGAGCGGATATTACCATTCTTTTTGCGGACATCAGAAATTTTACTTCAATATCGGAATCAATGGATGCTAATTCAACAACGGAAATTTTAAACGAATATTTCGGAGCGCTTGTTCCGATTATAGAAAGCCATAACGGTGTTTTAAATAAGTTTATGGGAGATGCTATTTTAGCAATTTTCGGCGAACCCAAAAAAACAAAAAACCATGCGCTTGATGCTGTTTTATGCGCCAATAAAATACTTAAAAAAGTCAAACATTTGCAGGAAAAATGGCTTGAAGAAGGAAAACCAAAAATTGAAGTGGGAATAGGAATTTCGTCAGGCGACGTTTTTATAGGAAATGTCGGCTCTAAAGACAGGCTTGAATACACCGTTATAGGCGATACCGTTAATACTGCAAGCAGAATTGAAAATTACAATAAAGTTTATAAAACACATTTTTTGGTAAGCGAACAAACATATCAAAGAGTAAAATCAAATGTTGATGTTATTGCAATTAACAATGTATTAATCAGGGGCAAATCAAACAGAATTAATCTATACGAAGTCGTAAAAGTACTTGATAAGGTTTAAGATGAATTTTGATGAAATATACGAAAAAATAAAAGCCTCCGTCACCTTTGAAATCAAACATCACTACAGTGATTACAAAGGCAAAAAAACGTATTTTTCAAAATTTATGATTGAAATCTTATACGAAGTATTAAAAAGAATTAACAAAGTTGAAAAACAAAACATATTGCTTTTGATAACTCTTTTTGAACAATATCACACCGATGACCTTTATTGTCGCAAAGTCACCATTGATAAAACCTTGGAAACCTTTGCAAGATTGAGAAAATTAATTAAACCAAAAGAAAAACACGAACAAATCCGCACTTTTCGGGAAGAAATTGATGAAATCGACATTGAATTTGTAAAAGGGGTAGGACCTAAAATAGCTAAATTATTTAATAAAATAGGAATTTTTAAAGTAAAAGATTTAATTGAATATTACCCGAAAAAATATATAGATTATGTTGCGCAAAAACAAATTAAAGACTTAAAAATCGGAGAACAGGTCAGCCTAATTGCGCAAATTGCAAATGTAAAATGCTACACAACTCAAAACAAGCTGACAATTTTTACAATTACGCTAAAAGATAAAAGCGGGGTTTTACCGATAAATTTCTTTATTAAAACAAAAAATCGAAAGCTTATTGAACATTATAAAAAACTTTATCCGATAAATTCGGTTGTAACGGTTTTGGGAAAAGTTAAAATTGACCCCTACACCATGAAAACAACTCTTGATAAAGCGCAAATTCAAGTAATCTCGCAAAATGATGCCGTCGAATACGGTCAAAATAAAATTATTCCCGTCTATTCTTTAACGGAAGATTTAAATTCAAAAACTCTTACAAACGCTATAAACAATGCCCTTGTTAAATTTCAAGATAAAATATATGACCCTGTTCCTCAATATATTCTTAAAAATTTAAATTTAATCGACAAAAAACAAGCCGTAATTGATATTCATAAACCATCTTCAAATGAAGAAATTAAACAAGCCAGATACAGGCTTGTTTTTGAAGAATTTTTCTTAATGCAGTTAAATCTGGCTCTTTTAAGGAATGAAACAAACAAAGAAAAATCAATCAAACTCTCAATTAAAAAAGACGGATTAACGGACAGATTTATCAAAAATCTGCCTTTTGAACTTACAAACGGACAAAAAAAAGCAATCAAAGAAATAACAAAAGATTTAAATTCATCTAATCCCATGCAAAGGCTTCTTCAGGGAGATGTCGGCTCGGGCAAAACCGTTGTTGCCTGTATTTGTTTGCTTTGCGCAATTGAAAACGGATATCAGGGAGCAATTATGGCGCCAACGGAAATTCTTGCACTACAGCATTTCAAAAATTTTTCAAGCTGGTTAACTCCGCTGGGTTTAAGTATAGGTCTGTTTAGCGGAAAAAACAGCGCAAAAATCAAAAAAGAAATGAACACAAATCTTAAAAACGGGCAAATTCATATTGCGGTCGGAACACATGCGTTAATTCAAGAAGGAGTTGAATTTAACAATCTTGGAGCAATTGTTATAGATGAACAGCACCGTTTCGGGGTAAAGCAAAGAAATGCGCTTTTAAACAAAGGCAAAATGCCTCAAATGCTTAACATGACGGCTACGCCAATTCCGAGAACGCTTGCTTTAACTCTCCATGGAGACCTTGACATTACAACAATTGATGAACTCCCGAAAGGAAGAAAAACAATTATAACGAGTCTGGGAGGGGCACAGGAAAGAAAAAAAGCCTACGATTTAATAAAAAAAGAAATATTCTTTAAACATCAAGCCTATATTGTCTATCCTTTAATTGAAGAAAGCGAAACTTTAAGCGCTAAAGCGGCGACTATTGAAGCGCAAAAACTTCAAGAAAACGAATTTAAGGGTTATAAAATCGGACTTTTGCACGGAAAAATGACTCCGGAAGAAAAAGAAAACGTAATGAATGATTTTGTTAAACAAAAATTTGATATTCTGGTTTCAACAACCGTTGTTGAGGTGGGCGTTGATAATCCGAATGCTACCGTTATGGTTATCGAAAATGCGGAACGTTTTGGCTTATCCCAGCTGCATCAGCTAAGAGGCAGAGTCGGAAGAAGCGAAGAACAGTCCTATTGCTTTTTGATAAATCAAAGTTCGGGTGCGGACACAAAAAACAAACTTGATATTTTAACCAAAACAAATAACGGCTTCATAATTTCTCAAAAAGACCTTGAATTAAGAGGCCCCGGGGAATTTTTAGGAGTTAAGCAATCGGGACTGCCCGATTTTAAAATAGCAGATTTAGTTTTAGACAGCGAAATTCTTGATAGTGCAAGACTGCAAGCTCAAGAATTTGTAAAAAATGAAGATATTAAAAACTACCCGCATTTACAAAACGAGCTTCAAAATTATCAAATGTTTAAAGGATAATCATTTAATATATTCGCAAAAAACCGATAAAATTTTATCTTTATAAATCGTATCTTTTGAAGAGAAGGCAAATGCTTGATTTTGGAAAGTTTTTTCAATTTGCGCAAGTTTTTTGTTAACTTCTGACCTTGAAATATAATCGCACTTGGTTAAGATATTAAAAGTTGTAATATTATTAAATTTCAACCACTCGTGCATTTGAATGTCGTTTTTTTGAATAAAGCAGTTCAAACAAAGGAAATTATTTTAAAAGAAATTAATTGTAAACTATACTAAGTCTAAAACTTCGGCTATACCTCTATTATCATACGGCAAATATACTCCTGGTAAAAACAATCGTACGATAATATCAGTATCAATACTTGATTGCAAATCTTTGAAATCATTTTCACAATCAACCCTAAGTATTTCATTGAATTGTTTAATGAGTTCATCCGAGGTATTCGGACAGGATTTTTTTATTTTTTCTTGCGCTTCTTGCATATTTTTTGAATCGGACAAAATTAAATGTGCTTTAATATTTTCAAAAACCGCTCTTTCTTCTGCGTTGAAAGAAAGTTTAGCATGTTTAAGTTTTAATCTTTTTTCCAATAATTCGTTTGCTTCTTGGGGAGTTTTTGAATTTTTAACAATATCGCTTAATTCATCGATATCGTAATCAAGTTTTCTGCCTTGAGGCAGACTTTTTTTGATTTCTTCAATCGCTTGCAGAATTTTTTCCTTGTGGTTAATTTTTCCGACAACCCAGTTATTATCCAATTCTTGAAGTGTTTCTATATTACTTAAAATCGTCTCGCTTCTTCCCCAAGGAGAATATGCATGAAAAGCATTTTCAAAACCGTATTTTTTGGCAAATTCAACCCAAGCTTCGTAGTCGTTTTTTTTCATTTTGGGGTTAGAAGCCATTGACCCTACATCTAGTAACGGAT
Source organism: Candidatus Gastranaerophilales bacterium (assembly GCA_947589525.1). Classification (GTDB taxonomy): domain Bacteria; phylum Cyanobacteriota; class Vampirovibrionia; order Gastranaerophilales; family Gastranaerophilaceae; genus RUG14156. The sequence goes on along the minus strand of CANQAW010000003.1, from coordinate 20,021 downwards.
TAAGCCGAGAATAACCGGTCTTTTCAATAATTGAATTTGTAAAATTCGAAATATCATATCTTGAGGTTTCAATTAGTTTTATTTCTCCGTTTGGAGAAAAATCAGACACTTTTATTTTTCTCCACGGAATATCACTGCATCCTGTTTTGATAATTACGCTTCCTTTCGGAAGTTTAACATCTCCTTGTATAAAAAAATCAACCAAATTACCGCCTAAAATATTTTCTTTTGGTACGGTTTCCATAATTCCATCTAAAGGCATTAACACGGAATATTTCTTTCTGTTCCAATTACCGCCTGTATGGCTTTGAACAAAATGATTTAAAGCGCTGTGAATTTTAAAACGCGGATTAATTAACCCTGTCTGTTCAAAAGATGCGTTTGCGGTTGTTTTAATAATTCCGTTTTCGGGGAAAAAATCAGTTGCGTGAACTAATACCAAATTTTTAGGCGATAGATTGCTTAAATCTTGATTTATCGGTTTTTTAACAAAACCTTCAAGCAATTCAGCCGTTTCATCCGCTAAATAAGAAGTCTTTTTAACTAGAGCAGAGTTATTAACAGCCATTCCTTCAAGGGCATTTACCAGTTTCAAAGCGCCTTTTTCAATAGGTTCTGAAGCAACTTGAACAGAGCTGCTCGATTTTTGAACAGCATGCGAAAGAATTTGCGCTCCGTTAGTAATTAATTTTTCTAAACCTGCCATATAAATATAAAAACAATTTTTTAAAAAAAATTGCTTTTATTTTAAATTATCTGCTCCAGATGAGATAAAATTTTATCTTTATAAATCGTATCTTTTGAAGAGAAGGCAAATGCTTGATTTTGGAAAGTTTTTTCAATTTGCGCAAGTTTTTTGTTAACTTCTGACCTTGAAATATAATCGCACTTGGTTAAGATATTAAAAGTTGTAATATTATTAAATTTCAACCACTCGTGCATTTGAATGTCGTTTTTTTGAATTTCGTGGCGGGCGTCAATAAATTGAATTGCGGAAGTTAAATTTCTCTTTAACAAGTATTCTTCAAGATTTTTTCGCCAGCTTTCCTGTTCGGTTTTTGACACTTTTGCATAACCGTACCCCGGTAAATCCGCAATTATGAATGGTTTTAAATCAGTTGTAATTTCAAAAAAGTTGATTAATCTGGTTTTCCCCGGGGTGTTTGAGGTTTTAGCAAGTTTTGAATTATTGCAGATTGTATTTATAAAAGTTGATTTTCCGACATTTGAACGCCCCAAAAGAGCAAATTCGGCTAAATTAAACGTCGGGCATGATTTTAAGTCAGGTGAACTTATTAAAAATTTTGCACTTTTAATTTTCATCTATGCTTCCGCTTCAACTAATTCCAGAGTGTTTGTAATAATTTCTTTATCAACTTTAGCTTGTTTTAAACGCTTCTTTTTATAAATTACGCTCGAGAGAAGATTATAAGCACCCTCGGAGTTAATACAGTTTATGCGAATTGTATTATCGTCAAGCTCAACATCAATTGATTTTGTGGTAATAAAATCGGACTTAAACCCCGTTATTTGTATAATTCTTTGCTTCAAAACAGATAACGGCAAGGCAAGAAATTCTTCAAAAGAATCTAAAATTTTATTTTTGCTTTTCATTGGTTTTATTATAACAAATATTGTTTTTTTTGTATAATGAATTATGTTGATTTTTTAAAAAAGGAATAATAATGGCTGAAAATAACTTATATCACGAAATAACCCCCGAAGGTTTCGGTATCGCAATTAAAAAAGACAAAGATTTATTCTCGGACAAATCAGATTTTCAAAAAGTTGATGTTTTCCACTCCCGTGCTTTCGGAAATGTTTTAACTTTAGACGGATTAATGATGGTAACTGAAAGAGATGAGTTTTTCTACCACGAAATGATAGTTCACGTACCTATGTTAACTCACCCTAACCCCGAAAACATCCTTGTAATAGGCGGAGGAGACGGCGGAACGGTTAGAGAGCTTCTAAAACATAAATCAGTTAAACACATTGATATGGTCGAAATTGATAAAATGGTTATAGATGTATCTAAAAAGTTTTTCCCGAGTGTTTCATGTGCGCTTGATAACCCTAAAGTGTCGATTGTTGTTCAAGATGCGGTTGAATTTATAAAAAATAAAAAAGATTTCTATGATGTCGTTTTAATTGATTCAACCGACCCGATTGGCCCCGGGGAAGGGTTGTTTAACGAAAACTTTTATAATGATGTTAAAAAAGCGGTTAAAAAAGGTGCGATAATAACTCCCCAAACGGAAGGACCTTTTGCGCAGAGCGAAAACTTCAAAAAAACCTATAAACTGTTAAAGAAGGTCTTTAAAAATGTCGCTCCTTACTGCTCTCCTATGCCGACATACCCGGGGGGGTACTGGTCTTGGGGATTTTGCTCTGATGATGTTGAAATTCCTTTGGATTACACAAAAATAGATAAATCAAGAGCGCAAACAATTGAAAAAACTTCAAAATTATACAACAGAGAGCTTCACAGCGCAGTATTTAAAGTTCCCAACTTTGTAAAAGAATTAATTAAAGATTAGAAAAATTGGATAAATTAATCGAAAAAATAAAAAACCAAGGTCTAAAAGGCACTGTTACCATTCCTCCCGATAAATCAATAAGCCACAGGAGTCTTATTTTCAGCGCCTTAATTAAAGATAAAATCAAAATCAAAAATCTCTCAAAAGGTAAAGACTGCCTTGCAACATTAAAAATCCTTGAAAAATCAGGAGTAAAGTACGAATTTTTATCAGATAGCGAGATAATTTCAGACAGCACAGGCGCATTTAAAACAAAAGAAGCCTTAACGCTGGATTGTGAAAACTCCGGAACTTCAGCAAGGCTTTTAACAGGGCTTTTTTCAGCTCTGGATGGATTAAATGTTACTCTTGTCGGAGATAAAAGCCTGTCTTGCCGTCCTATGGGACGGATTATTAAGCCTTTAAGCCTAATGGGAGCAGATATTAAATCAAACGAAAACAAACTTCCTTTGACTATAAAAGGAAAAAAACTTAATCCTATAACTTATTTTTCTCCTGTTTCTTCAGCTCAGGTTAAAAGTGCGCTTATTTTAGCGGGGATTAATTCAAATGACTATACAACAATTTACGAACAATCGCTTTCTCGAAACCACAGCGAATTAATGCTTGAATATTTAGGAGCGGATATTATATCGGGTAAAGATGAAAAAGGATACTATACAAAAATCAAAAAATCAAAACTTTTGAAAAAAGATATAGAAATTGCAGGGGATATTTCTTCGGCTTCTTTTTTTCTATGTGCGGGGGCAATTATAAAAAATAGCGAAATTGTAGTTAAAAACGTAGGAATTAACCCCACAAGAACGGGGATTTTAGATGTATTTAACCAAGCGGGAGTTAATTATCAAATTTTAAATAAAAGAACTGTCTGCTCTGAACCCGTTGCGGATATTAAGGTTAAATACAGCGAAAATCTTAAACCTTTTGAAATAAAGGGGGATTTAATTCCAAGATTAATCGATGAAATTCCGATTTTATCAATTTTAGCTCTCTGCGCAAACGGAAAAACCGTTATAAAAGATGCGGGCGATTTAAGAAATAAAGAATCGGACAGAATTAAAACAATGGTTGAAACATTTAAAAATCTCGAGGTTGACGTAATTGAAAAGCCTGACGGATTTATAATCGAAGGAGGCAGGAAAATAAATAAAGAACTGACTTTAAAAACACATCTTGACCACAGGCTTGCAATGAGCTATTTTGTTTTATCTTTGATAAACGAAAAACAAACAATAATTGAAGACTTCAAATGCAGTGAAACTTCTTTTCCGGAGTTTTTAGATAAATTTAAGGAATTAATAAAATAAAATGCCCTCTAACTTTGATTTTTTAAAAGATACGGATAAAGAGCTTTTTGACACGATGGAAGAAGCGCAAAGGCTCTACAGAAGCGAATATTTTAACCAGTGTGTTATAACGGTCAGAATTTTTGGCGAAAAAATGGCGAAAAAAATCCTGCCCGCAGACAACAGCCAAACTTTTGACGATATTTTAAACACATTAAAAGATAAAATAAAAACACAGCGTGAAAAAGAGCTTATTGATGATTTATTTTTTATAAAAAAAGAGGGTAATTCCTGCGCCCACGGAGAAAAAACAAGCGCAATGAACGCTCTTGAGGTTATAAAAAGAGCTTTTGAAGCGGGAATTAACTACGCATATCTTAAAAAACCCGACAAAAAAACAGACTCTCTGAGGTTTGACGAAACACTTTTAATTACGGAAGTAAAAAAAGAAGATAACAAAATTATAGATAAATATCTCTCTTTGGCACAAAGCGAAAGTGAAGCTTTGGAAGAAAACAGAGAATTTGCAAAAAGCGAAGAAAAAGCCTTCAAAAAAAATAAAAAAGAGGAAATTAAGAAAAAGATTAAACAGGCAAAGAAAAACTTAAAAGAAAAAATAAATAAAGAAGAAGTCAAAAAAAATAAAACCGAACAACAAAAAGAAAAACCCGCCAAAAAATCGAAAAATACTTCTCGAAAACAAACAAAAACTCAAAAAAATAAATTTATAAAACTTATTTTATTTTTAATCTTTTTTGCAATTTCATTATTTTTGTTAATAAAAATTATGATATAGGATAAAAACGCAAATTATTATATTTACGACTTTTGTACTATAAAATACTGTTGTATTTTGGTGCAAAAAATGCTATCATCTAACCAAAACGAGGGAGAATATAATGGTTGATAACAGAGGCATAAGTCCTGTTCCCAGCTTTAATTTCAAATCGGGCGATGCTTCGGGCATGGCAAATAAAATGTCCGAAGAAAAAAACGGACAAGGCGGAGAATATTTTGCGCAGGAAATGTACGAAGAAGAACAAGAGCAAATCCCTCAATATCAAGACCGCTCGGCTCAATTAAGAGCGTCTTTAAACGGTCTTGCGCTTGCAAATGTCGGTTCCATACAGTTTAAAAGAGCTGTAGAAGAAAAACAGCGAGAAAAACAAAGACAAAAATATAAAAAAGACTCTCAAGATATTGATGAGGATTTGGAAGAAGAAATTTTTGACGAATAAATATTTATAAATTCTTAATTTGCATTTAAAAAATTTGCGTATTAGTATAGTCAAATAAAGTTGATAATTTTGGAGTTATTATGTGTGGCATAATAGGTTATATCGGGGATAAAAAAGCAAGCGAAGTTTTAATTAACGGACTATCGCATCTTGAATATCGAGGTTACGATTCATCGGGAGTTGCTCTTTCTTATAAAGGAGAGGTTGAAATATATAAAGCTCAAGGAAAGCTTATTAATCTTATTGAAATTTTAAAAACAAAAGAAGATATCTGCTCAAAATCTCACCTTGGAATAGGTCACATACGCTGGGCAACCCACGGGCTTCCCACAACCTTAAATGCACATCCTCACACCTGCAACTGCAAAAGCTTGACTTTGGTTCATAACGGAATTATTGAAAATTATCAGGAATTAAAAGAAGAATTAAAATCAAAAGGATGCACTTTCGTATCTCAAACGGATACGGAAGTTGCGGCGCATTTAATAGCACAAGAATACGGAAAAACAAAAGATTTACTTTGTGCAATGCAAAATGCGGTTAAAAAAATCAAAGGAGCGTTTGCGTTTTGCGCAATTCACAAAAATGAACCCGATAAAATTGTTGTAGCTAAAAGAAACGCACCTTTAGTTATCGGGCTTGGCGATGGGGAAAATTTTATAGCTTCGGATATCCCCGCCATAATTGAATACACAAAAAAAGCAATTTATCTGTCTGATTATCAGGTAGGGGTTGTAACTAAAAATGATGTTAAAATCTACGATAAAGACGATAAATTAATTCAAAATAAAGTTGAAAATCTGCCTTTTGAAGCAATAGCAATTTCAAAAATGGGCTATAAACATTTTATGTTAAAAGAAATCAATGAACAATCGGACGTTGTTCGAAATGTTTTATCTTCAAAACTGGTCAGCTCAAGCGAGAATGTTGTTTTAAATGAATTTAAATTATCTAAAGAAAAAATAAAAAAAATTACAAGAGTTCAGATTATTGCCTGCGGAACAAGCCTGCATGCGGGGCTTGTCGGAAAATATATAATCGAACAGCTTGCAAAAATTCCCGTTGATGTTGAAGCTTCGAGCGAATATATCTACAGAGACACAATAGCAGACGAAAACACTCTTGTAATAGGTATTTCCCAATCAGGAGAAACAGCAGACACAATAACGGCAATAAAACAAGCCAAAGAAAAAGGCTCTCATATAGTAATTATTACAAACAGAGCCGATTCGACAATGGCAAGACTGGCTGACAGTTTGTTGCCCGTTAATGCGGGAATTGAAGTCTCGGTTGCCGCAACAAAATCTTATATGGCGCAATTAATGAGCCTTTATCTTCTTAGTTTTTATTTATCGGAACAAAAAGAAATTAAAGAGTACAGCTCAATTATTAAAAATCTGAAGCAGGAATTAATTGAACTGCCGAACAAAATTGAATTAATAACTCAAAACCCTCAAAATATTCAAAAAATAGCAAAGAAATATTCTTCCTATAAAGATTTTATTTTTATCGCAAGAGGAATAAACTATCCGTCAGCTCTTGAGGGCGCACTTAAATTAAAAGAAATAAGCTACATAAACGCAACCGGATACTGCGCGGGAGAATTAAAACACGGCCCTATTGCAATGCTGGATGAAAACATGCCCGTTTTAGCCGTCTTAAATACGGGAATTGTTTACGATAAAGTCTTATCTAACTGCGAAGAAGCACGGGCAAGACAGGCAAAATTAATCGGTGTTACAAATCATATAGCCGAAAAAGACAAGGGGCTTTTTGATGATTTAATAATTATTCCTCAAATATCGGATATGGCAAGTCCTGCGCTTAATATTGTCGTTCTTCAAATGCTTGCTTATTATATAGCGGAATACTTGGGAAAAGACGTAGACCAGCCTCGCAACCTTGCAAAATCCGTAACTGTCGAATAATTTTAATGTATTTTATCTTCAAAAAAATAATTTTTATTTGATTATTTTTTTCTTGATTATGTATTTTCTTTGATTAAAAATAATTCTGTAGCCAATTTTACATTAACAACTTAGTAGAGGAAATATGGAAAATTATTTTATAGGAATTATATTGCTGTTTTTTGGTGCAATTTTTTCTCTGTTTTTCAAAAAACGAAAAATTGAATTTATAACAATTTGCTCAATTACGGCTTCGATTTTCACAATACAAAATGCAATTAAAGTTTTTATTGAAGGCACAAAAGAAATTTCTTTTAATTTAGGTACAATTTTTCAAACGGTAAGATTTGAAATGGACTATTTAGGCGCTTTTTTTGTGCTTTTTATTTCCGTTATGTCAACTTTAGCCGTAATTTATTCCAAGGGATATTTAAAACCCTATCTTGAAAAAGGAAAAGACTTAAGCGCGCATTGCGTATTTCTTCCTTTACTTTCCGCTTCAATGCTGTTGGTTGCAACATGTTTTAACGGATTATTCTTTTTAATTCTATGGGAAATGATGTCTTTATCGTCATTTTTCCTTGTTATATTTGAACATGAAAAAAAAGAAGTCTTAAAAGCAGGGCTTAAATATCTTGTTTTTATGCACATCAGCGTTATTTTTATAATTTTGCTTTTTGCACTTTTAATAAACAATTCTTCAAGTTTAGATTTTGCACAATTTAGGGAAATTTTGGCCGATAATCCCGTTTTATCAAACGTCGTTTTTATGCTCGGATTTATCGGTTTTGGAATAAAAGCAGGGTTTGTTCCTTTCCACAACTGGCTTTCTGAAGCGCATCCCTGCGCCCCGAGCCACGTATCGGGTATTATGTCGGGCGTTATGATTAAAACGGGAATTTACGGAATTTTAAGAATTATATCTTTAATGACGGTATTTAATCCTCAAATCGGATATTTTGTTTTAATAATTTCCGTTATTTCAGCGCTTTACGGGGTAATTTATGCCATAGGTCAGCACGATTTAAAAAAACTTCTTGCATACCACAGTATTGAAAACATAGGAATTATAGGGCTTGGGCTTGGGCTTGGGCTTTTAGGTCTTGCATATAATCAAAATTTTGTTGCTCTTTTGGGATTTTCGGGCGCAATTTTACACATTTTAAACCACTCTATATTTAAAGAGCTTTTATTTTTGGGAGCAGGAAGCGTTTATATAAAAACTCACACAAGAGATATTGAAATTTTAGGCGGATTAATTAAAAAAATGCCTTATACTTCAATTTTATTTTTAACGGGCGCGGTTGCAATATGCGGACTTCCGCCTTTTAACGGTTTTATAAGCGAATTTTTAATTTATTTTTCAATGCTTAAGGGTTTGAGCGTTGATAATATATTTATGTTTTTAACAATGCTTCTTGGGTTGTCGGGACTTGCGCTTGTCGGAACTTTAGCCATACTTTGCTTTACAAAAGCATTTTCAATTGTATTTTTGGGAGAAGCAAGAAGCGAAAACGCTAAAAATGTTCAATGCGACAACGGTATTTCAATGATTTTACCGATGGGTATTTTAGGTTGTCTTTGTTTATTAATCGGGGTTTTTCCCGCTATAATTTTCAATTTCATCCTAAAAATAACTTCGATTTTTGTAAATGTCGAACAAACTTTTGAAATAATTCCGATATTACAAATAATTTCAACAACCGCACTTTGCATAATTGGTGCCGTTATGGTTTTATCAATTATTAAATTTAAATTTGAAAAAAGAGTTGAAAACTTTGAAACATGGGGATGCGGATATAATAAAGTGTCTGAAAAAATGCAATACAGCGCTTCATCTTACGCACAACCTTTTACTTCAATGATAAAACCTTTATTTAAAAAGATTTCGGATATCAAAAAACCAAAAACAATATTTCCTAAAGAAGCACACTTTGAACAGCATATTGAAGATGTTGAAGAAGTATACTTTATAAAACCTGTACTAAATTCAATCGAAAACTTTTTAACTAAATTTGAAAAACTGCAAAACGGAAACATTCAGCAATATATTATGTACGGATTAATTTTCCTGATTATAGCTATAATCGGAGTAGTAACGGTAGGTTAAAATGGATAAAATTTCTTTAATATTAAATATAATTATTTTATTAATTTCACCTTTTTTTGTTATAGGAATTATTAAAAAAACAAAAGCATTTTTTGCGGGAAGAAAGGGAGTTTCAATATTTCAGCCTTTGTATGATTTTATAAAGCTTTTAAAAAAAGGCTCCGTTATAAGCAATTCGACTTCGTTTATTTATAGAATTGCGCCTGTTGTAGTTTTTATAACAACCGTAACGGCAGGGTTATTTGCTCCTTTATGTGCAAACTGTTCGATAATCGGCACTTGCGGAGCTTTTGTTATTTTTTGTTATATTTTAGGCTTATCCAAATTTTTCGCACTAATCAGCGCAATGGATTGCGCAAGCAGTTTTGAGGGAATGGGAGCAAGCAGAGAAGCCTGTTTTACAACAATAGTAGAACCTGCGTTTTTTATAATTTTAGCTTCAATCATTGCGCTTAGTTCTAATTCAACTTTTCAAAATCTGAATTCAATTGTGGAATATGCAGGAAATTTCGGCGTTTTGATTATAGTTTTAGCAGTAATTTCAATTTTCATTATGCTTTTAACGGAATGTTCAAGAGTTCCCGTAGATGACCCTACTACACATTTAGAGCTTACAATGATACATGAGGTTATGATTTTGGATAACTCGGGAGTTGACCTTGCGCTTTTAACATATAGCGCAGGAATTAAAATGGTTATTCTTGCTTCTTTAATCATAAACTTAATTTTACCCTCCAGCCTTGATTTTACGGCTTCTTGCGTTGCTTATTTTATATTATTGGGTTTAATAGGCGTAATAATAGGGACAATAGAAAGCGCAATCGCAAGATTTAGAATGAGCCATGTATTTGAATTTGTATTTTTAATGAGCTCTTTTGCTCTTGTAATAGCATCACTTACGGCAGTAAAAATATACGGAGTATAAAATGATAAACGCTTATATAATTTTATTCGGTCTGACAATGCTTTATTTATCAACAACCTCAAGATTAAAAGCACACATAAGAATGCTGATAGCGCAAGGAATACTTTTGTTTTTAATTTGCACAACAAGCTTTTCTCATTGCACGGGCGGATTAATTGCCTTTTTAACGGTTGAAACGCTTCTTGTTAAAGCAATTTTAATTCCTTGGTTTTTATATAAAGTTTTAAATAAAACCCATTCAAACAGAGATACCGACGCCAATATTGCGCATTTTTACTGTCTTTTAATATCAAGCGTGATTTTGTTTTTAGGGTTTTTATTTTCAACAATACACATCCCCTCATTATCTATGATTAATCCGATGTGTTTTTCAATTGCGCTTTCGACAATTATTATAAGTCTTTGGCTTATTACAATTAAACACAAAGTTTTATCAAATGTAATCGAATTTATCACAATGGAAAACGGAATTTTTCTTCTTTCCTTATCCGTTGCAAAAGAAATGCCGATTTTGGTTAATATCGGGGTTTTATTGGATGTATTTATTGCAATTTATATTTTAGGTTTATTTGTTTCCGAAATAAATTCTGAATTTAACGACTTGGAAGTAACACATTTATCAGATTTAAAGGACTGTGAATACGATGATTAATCTTGTTTTAATATTACCTTTAATTTTTTGTATAGTTTTATTTTTTGCAAAAAATAAAACTCTGAATAATATCTTAATAGTTTTATATGCTCTTGTGCATTCGGCTTTGGGAGTATGTTATTTGATTAATCCGCAAATTATTCAAAATAATCAATACTTTGAATTAAATTCAACCAATTTAATTTTCTATCTTGTTTTATCTGTTGTTTATCTGGCGGTTTCTGTCTATAACATAGGATATTCAAGAAATTTAAGCCTAAAATTTAACAACGGAAAAATGGCTCTTTATTCAATGATGACGCTTGCTTTTGTTTTATCTATGACAGGGGCGATATTAGCCGATAACTTAGGGCTTAGCTGGATATTTATCGAAGGGACAACTCTTGCAAGCGCTTATTTAATTTATTTCAACAAAACAAAGCACTCAATAGAAGCTGCTTGGAAATATGTTTTTATTTGTTCAATAGGTATTGCGCTTGCGTTTGTAGGAATTATTCTTCTTACCATAGCAACAGGCAACTTAAATTCACTAAATTACAATGATTTAATTAATAACGCTTCAAGCTTCAGCCATTTTTGGCTAAATGTTTCTTTTGTATTTATTTTGTTTGGAATAGGTACAAAAATGGGTCTTGCGCCTGTTCATTTTTGGCTTCCGGACGCACACTCGCAAGCACCGAGCCCGATATCGGCACTGTTATCCGCAACTTTATTAAATTGCGCATTTTTGATGATTTTAAATATGTACAGAGTTCTAATAAGTGCAAACTGCCTTGCTTATGCCCGCATAATGCTTTTATTAATGGGATTTTTATCCTTGTTTATAACAAGCGTATTTTTATACAGAATTACAAACTATAAAAGAATGCTTGCATATTCTTCCATAGAAAATATGGGTATTCTTGCCATAGCAACGGCTCTTGGAGGATTGGCGTATTATGCTTTATTTATACATTTGATTGCGCATTCTTTAATCAAGGCTTCTTTTTTCTTAACAAGCGGAAATATTTTAGAGCTTTTTGAAACAAAAAGAATTAAATCATCAAGAGCTTTAGGACAGATAGATAGAAAAACTGCGTGGTTGTGGGTTATATGTTTTCTTGGAATATGCGCATTTCCGCCAAGTGCTTTATTTATAAGCGAATTTTTAATAGTTAAAACATTTTTAATGCAAGAACACTATATTTTATGTGCATTATTTTTAATTCTTTTAACCATTATCTTATATGCCCTTGCAAAAGTTGTTATAAAAATGGTTTTTGGAGAAAAATCGCAGGAAAAATATGAGCTTGCAAAACAAAATATCAAAAAAATCACAATTTCTATGTATCTTCCGCAAGGAATAATGCTCACAATAGCGTTTATTTTAGGAATTTATATACCCAAATTCGTCGATATAATTATCAGAAATTCAATTTTTTATTAATTTTGAGGGAAGTAAAATGAACTATTGCACAATTGGAAATAATCAAAAAATAAATATATCGGACATTCCGACACTAAATTGCGAAATATTCAGAGAACAGCTCGCAATTACAAATTTAAGACCTCTTTCATATTTCGGATGTGATTGGGGTGAAAAAATAAAAATATTCGCCCTTTTGGCTGATGATGAAAAAAATCAAATCCTAATTTCAAGCACGGATATTGATAAAAATCACAAAGAATATAATTCAATTACGCAAGATAATTCGCAATATCACATGTTTGAAAGAGAATTATACGAGCAATTTGATATAAAACCGCTTAATCACCCATGGTTAAAGCCCGTTCGCAAAAATCAAGATAAGTATGAGTTTTTCAAAATGCAGGGCGAACAAACGCATGAAGTAGCCGTCGGACCAATCCACGCAGGCGTTATTGAACCGGGGCATTTCAGATTTTTATGTCAGGGAGAAAAAGTCTACAACCTTGAAATAATGCTTGGTTACCAGCACAGAGGAGTCGAAGATTTAATGGTTCAAAACCCGACAAATCAACTCGCAGAATCGATATGCGGAGATAGCGTTGTAGCATATAACAGCGCATTCAGCCAGATTATGGAAACCCTGTCCGATACAAAAATAACCAAAAAAGCGCAGATTATAAGAAGAATAGCGCTTGAAGCGGAAAGAATTGCAATTCATATAGGAGATTTAGGGGCAATTTTGGGCGATATCGCTTATATGATGGGAAAAGACGTCTTTGGAGTTACAAGAACTCTGGTTATTAATACCATGCTTGAAATTTCGGGAAGCAGATTTGCAAGAGGATTAATTACGACAGGGGGCGTTAATTACGATATTAACGCCGAAATAAGCAATAAAATTTTAAATATGCTTGAAGAAGTTAAAAAAATTGTCAAAAAAATGGCAAAAACCGCTCTATCAAGCGCTACTGTTATGTCGAGATTTGAAAAAACAGGTACTGTTTCAACGGAAACGGCTCAAGAACTTAATCTTGTCGGCTTAATGGGTCGTGCTTGCGGAATTGAACTTGATACTCGTTTTGATTTCAAAGATGAATTATACAAAGATTTTGAGCGCAAACCCTTCAGAGCCACAAACGACGCAAGTTCAAGATTTAGAATAAGGTATAAAGAAATTAAAGAATCAATTTCTTTTATTAAAAAACTTTTGGTTAAACTAAAGGAAGTTGAAGATGAAGATATTTTGGTTGAAGCAAACGAAAACCTAAGCCCTGACAGTCTATGCGTTTCAATAGTCGAAAGCTGGAGAGGAGAATTAGTACATTGCGCAATAACGGACAGCAATGGAAAATTAAAAAGATATAAAATAAAAGACCCGTCTTTTAACAACTGGTGGGGTTTATCAATGGCTTTAAGAAACAACGCCATATCGGATTTCCCGCTGTGCAATAAAGGTTTTGACCTTTCATATTGCGGTTTTGACCTATAGTTATAAGGAAGAAATAAAATGTTTGATACTTTAAAAATGAAGCTTATACAAAAAAATCAATTTATTCCCGATATAAAAAATGCAAAAATGCGAGATACATTCAGGGGTTTACCCGTTTTGGACAATTCTAAAATAAATAGTGCCGTTGATGTTGAAAAAATTTGTCCCTTAAAAGCTTTAAAAACAAATCCTTTGGAAATTGACCTTTCGAAGTGCAGTTTCTGCGGAAATTGCGAAAGAAAACTTCCCGAAGGTGCAGTTAAATTTACAAATTTTTATAAATTAGCAACGGATAGCAAAGAAAAATTAATCATTAACGAACAAACAACCTCTGAAAATTATTATAAAAACGCCGTTGCAATCAGAAAAGAAATTTATTCGATTTTTAATCGTTCAATAAAATTCAGACAAGTCTCGGCAGGCGGATGCAACGGGTGCGAAATGGAATTGAACGCTTGTTCTAACGCTAATTTCGATATGGCAAGGTTCGGTATAGATTTCGTCGCTTCGCCCCGTCATGCAGACGGCATTGTAATCACAGGTCCTATCACAAAAAATATGGCTTATGCTCTTGAAAATTGCTACAAATCAACTCCCGAACCTAAAATTGTTGTGTTATGCGGAGTCTGCGCACTTTCGGGCGGAATTTTCCAAAATTCAACCGAGTTAAATCGTGAATTTTTAGATAAATATAAAGTTGACCTTTATATTCCGGGGTGTCCCGTTCATCCTTTAACTTTTATTAATGCGGTTTTGGATTTTATAAGAAAAAAATAAACTAAATCATAATATTGTATTTAATTAAATTTGCAATATTATATAAAAGCACTACCACATATACGCAGATAATAGCAAGAGTAAAAGCTTTTTGAAAATCGGGAAAAACAATCAAATTTTTATTTTTCTTTAACTGCTTATATTCAACAAATTCCTTGTTAAACGGTTGTTCCGGCAATTTTGTTTCAAGATATTCCAAAACTTTTGCATATTTTATTTTGATTAAAACCTGATAGGTATCTATGCTCATAAACCATAAAATTGTGACCGCCAACCCCGCAATACAAAGTATAATAACGGGTGACAACTGAGGAGTTAAAGTTGACAAAATATACACTGTTATTAAAATAATAATATTTAAAACAAGATAAAATCTGTTTGATGAAAAATGCCTGTCTATAAAGCGCTCTTTGGCATCAGAATATATTTTATACTGTTCTAAAATAATTTCCCTGTCATCTTTAAATTCCATAAAAACTCCTTTTCGCAGATAATTTTAACACATTTTAAAAACTAAAATTTAATACAAAAAGATGATTTTCATTAAAACAGCGGTAAAAAAAAGGGGTATAACCCCAATTCGCATACTAGCCGAAGCATTAACAACACAATAATAATACTATTTATAATTGAAAAAATAAAGCAATTGTTAAGAAATGTAATACAAATATAGTAGAAACAATAGCGCCTTTCTCCTAATGCCTTTAATTACCTGCATGTAATCAAATGTTCCATTTTTTCAACTTTTGTTTTTATATATCGTTCATTATACTTATTTATCTTCGGTTCAATTGCAATTCTTTGATTTACTTCAAGCCCGTAGCCTTTTAAGCCGATTATTTTTTTAGGATTATTTGTTAAAAGGTTAAATTTTGTATAACCCAAATCTCTTAAAATCTGAGCTCCTATACCGTAATCTCTTAAATCGGGAGCAAAACCCAAAGAAACGTTTGCTTGAACGGTGTCCTGCCCTTTATCTTGAAGTGCGTAGGCTTTAATTTTGTTAATCAAACCTATTCCTCTGCCCTCATGCCCTTTCATATAGACAAGAGCGCCTTTTTTATATTCGTTAATAAGTTCCAGCGCCCGATGAAGCTGATAATTGCAATCGCACCTTAAGCTGTGGAAAATATCTCCCGTCATACATTCGCTATGAACCCGAACCAGAGGGATTTTAGAAGATTTATCATCTTTAACAAGAGCAACGTATTCATTATTATTTAAAATATTTCTATAGCCCAAAATCGTAAAATCACCGAATTGGGTAGGCAGATTAGCGCTTGCTTCTCTTTTTACTATTGATTCTTTTTTTAATCTGTATTTTACCAAATCCGCAACGGTTATAACTTTAATATCGTTTTTGTGCGCATAATCCAAAATATAATCTCTGCGTGCCATGTGACCGTCAGGAGTCATTATTTCACACATTACGCCCGCTAAGGGAAGTTTTGATAATCTTGCAAGGTCAACGGTTGCTTCCGTATGCCCTATGCGCTCTAAAACTCCGCCCTGACGGGATACGCAGGGGAATAAATGCCCCGGTCGTCTTAAATCTTCGGGATTATTGGAATTAATCAAAACTTCAATTGTTTTTGCTCTGTCGTAAGCGGAAATCCCCGTTGTAACGCCGAATTTTTCATCCGCATCAATTGAAATCGTGAAAGCGGTTTTCATTTTTTCAGTGTTTTGTTCAACCATTTGATTTAATTCCATTTTTTGAGCAATGGTTTTATCAATTGCAACGCAGATTAAGCCTCTGGCGTTTTGAGCCATGAAATTTATGTTTTGGGGAGTGGCAAATTTTGCGTTGCATATCATATCGCCTTCGTTTTCACGATTTTCATCATCCACTACGATAACAATTTTTCCGCTTTTATAATCAATCAGTGCTTGCTCAATTGTGTTAAACATTTTTATCCCTTTGTCTAAAATCCGTTTTGCTTTAAAAAATCCTCGGTGATATTGGATTTTTTTTCTTTTGTTGTAAATTTTTTAATATATTTTGCTAAAATATCATATTCAATGTTAACTATATCTTGAACTTGAAGATTTTTCAAATTTGTTTTTTCGATTGTTTCAGGAATTAAACAAACACAAAACCCGTCATCAAAAATATCAGCTACCGTTAAACTTACGCCGTTTACCGTAATTGAGCCTTTTTTAACAATTAAATCGCTGTTGCAGAAAAATCTTACTCTTTTTGAAAAACCCTCTTGAATAATTTCTTTAACTTGGGCCGTACAATCAACATGCCCTTGAACAATATGCCCGTCAAAACGGGATTTTACGCTCATTGCACGCTCTAAGTTAACAATATCTCCTTTTTTCAGATATTTAAGATTTGTTGTTTCAAAACTTTCTTTCATAACATCACAGGTGATTTTATTTCGGGCAAGCTCGCGAACGGTTAAGCAAACACCGTTTAGCGCTATCGAATCCCCCGTTTTTAAATTGTTAAAATCGGCGCAATAGGATATAACCGCACCTTTTTGAGTCGGGGCTATATTTTCTATTTTTGAAATTTTCTCAACCAAACCTGTAAACATAATATTAAAATAACATAAAAATAAAAGAGGGTATTTAACCCTCTTTTAAGCGTATAAGTCTAATTTTTTTCCGCATCTTGTAACTGAGCGCATTTCGTTACAGTCTATGTTTAATTTTTCCCCTTTTGAAGCAAAATTCAGCGCATTTTTGTATTGATTTGCCGTATTTACTCTGTAAGGGTTAGATGCGACATTGGATGAAATTGCTTTAAGTGGTGGTATCATAACCTTACCTCCTTAAATTTACACACTTACACTTATATTATAACACTAACTATAAAACCTCTCAAGAATAAAAATTGCCCTTTTGTTAACTTATTTATCTATTTTTTTTAAAATGAAGCAAATTTATAGTAAAATAATTTCAAGGGGATGAACGGAAAAAATAAATGGAAGATAAAAAAACACTTGTTTTAATAGACGGTCATGCGTTAGCTTTTAGAATGTTTTTCGCACTTGAGCGCACAAATATGCAAACCACAACCCTTATTCCCACATGGGCAGTGTACGGGTTTTTTAAAGCAATTTTTGATATTTTAAACGATAAAATTTTAAACATTAAACCCGATTCCATTGCCGTCGCCTTTGATATTTCAAAAGCTACTTTTAGAGTTGAAAAATATAAAGAATATAAGGCAAACCGCCTTGCCATGCCCGATAATTTAAGGGTTCAATTGGATTATATCAAAGAGGGGTTAGACGCTCTTGACATTCCGATTTACACCTGCCAAGGCTACGAGGGCGACGATGTTATAGGGACAATCTGCGCTCAAAGTATTGAAAAAGGACATAAAACCTATGTTCTAACAGGCGACAAAGACTCTTTTCAGCTTGTTGACGATAATTCGCTTGTTACAATTTTAATTCCTTCCAAAGGAGAAATTGCAAAATTTAACAAAGCCGAAGTTTATGACAAAATGGAAGTTTACCCCAATCAAATCATAGATTACAAAGCTTTATGCGGAGATACTTCCGATAATATTCCCGGAATTAAAGGCATAGGTCCAAAAAGCGCAAGTGCTCTTTTAAAAGAATATCAAACTTTGGATAATATTTATTTAAATATTGAAAATATATCCAAAAAATCCCTTAAAGAAAAATTAATCGAAGGAAAGCAAAGCGCCTATTTATCTCAAGACCTTGCAACAATAGTTAAAAACCTTGATATAAAATTTGATTTTGAGGGCGCATGTTTAAATATTCCAAACAAGCAAAAAGTTCTTGCTTTCTTTCAAAAAATGCAGTTTTACAGGTTCATAAATAACATTGATAAATTGCTTGCGCCATTTAACTCTTCAAAAAGCTGTAAAAAAGAAGACGGCATTGTTGAATTTAAGCCTGCGGAAGAAGAACAGCTGGGGCTTTTTGAACAAATAGTTAAAGAAAATAAAAAAATAAATTTAAAAGATATTTCATATTTAAAAAATATTAAAAACAGGGACATAATCGGGTATTTAGAAGATTTTGAAGATAAAAATTTCTGCTATATTGCGCATTTTGATAATGTTGTTAAAACTGATGCGCTAAGCGCAAAAGAAATCCTTTTAAATCCCGAAATTAAAAAAATAGTCTACGGAGTTAAAACTCTTGAAAATGAAGTTAAAGGAGTTATTGCTGATGTCGAACTATCAAGTTATATCAAGGATTCTTCCCGCAAACACGATTTAGTGACACAAATTAATGAAAATCTTCAAAATGTGGTTAAAGCGGATGATTACGCTTTAATGTGTTCTTATTTATTAGACTTGGATGAATTTTATCAAAAAAACTTAAACGAAAAAGAACTTAAGCTTTTAAAAGAAGTTGAACTTCCCCTTGCTTATGTCTTAAAAGAAATGGAAAATACGGGAGTTAAACTTGATATTGAATATTTAAAAACAATAGGAGATGAAATTAATTTAAAAATTAAAGATTACGAAGATAAAATCTTTAAAGAAGCAAACTGCACTTTTAACATAAATTCACCAAAACAGGTAGGAGAAATTTTATTTGATAAACTTCAAATAAAACCGAAGAAAAAAGGAAAATCGGGAAATTTTTCAACAAACGCACAAATTTTGGAAGAACTTGCTCTTGAATATAATATCGCAAGAAACATCCTTGAACACCGCCAATTAATGAAATTAAAAACAACTTATATTGATGCACTGCCTAAACTTGTTAAAAAAGACGGAAAAATCCATACTCATTTTAATCAAATAGTTACAACAACGGGAAGATTATCCTCTTCAGAACCAAACTTACAAAATATCCCGATTAAAACAGAGTTTTCAAGCAGAATAAGAGCGGGCTTTATCCCCGAAAACGAAAATAACGTTATTTTAAGTGCGGATTATTCACAAGTCGAATTAAGGCTTTTGGCGCATTTTTCAAATGACGAAACTTTAATTAAATCTTTTATAGAAGATATTGATGTTCACACTTTAACGGCTTCTTTGATTTTTGGAGTTGATATTAATGAAGTTACAAAAGAACAAAGAAGAAAAGCAAAAACGGTTAATTTCGGAATTATCTACGGACAAACAAGGTTTGGTTTATCTCAAACATTGGGTATAACTCCTTTTGAAGCGCAGGATTTAATTAATAAATATTTTGCAACATATCCAAAAATTTCAAATTATATAAATGAAACTATCGAGTTTGCGCAAAGTAAAGGCTACGTTGAAACCCTTTACGGAAGAAAAAGATATTTAGGGGCGCAATTAAATTCCAAAAACGCAAAAATTCGAGAGTTTGCTCATCGTGCCTCAATAAATGCGCCTTTGCAGGGAACAAGCGCCGATATAATTAAAATGGCAATGGTTGATTTAGAGAAAAAATTGAAAAACCGTAAATCAAAAATTATTCTTCAAATCCACGACGAGCTTGTTTTGGAAGTACCTAAAGAAGAGCTTGAAGAAGTTAAAAATTTAACGCTTTGCGCAATGGAATTAAATCAACCCTTGAAAGTTCCTCTAAAAGTCGATTGCACATTCGGTAAAACTTGGCTGGAGAAATAATGAAAAAAATATTAATCATATTATCACTTTTAACGGGTTTTTGTTTTGCTTCGCAAGAAGAATGCTACAAAATTTTTCAAGGCGACCCTGATATGTTGTTTTTAAGCGCAATCAGCGCAATTAATTCATACCCTAAATTTGAAT
>CANQAW010000002.1 GCA_947589525.1 Candidatus Gastranaerophilales bacterium | reverse complement strand
AAATTACAAATACACAAAAGCGGTTTTACAGGAGCAACAACTTGGAACAGGACATGCGGTAGCGCAAGCTGTTCCTTTATTGCATAATTGGGCGGGAGACGTATTAATATTATGCGGAGACACGCCTTTAATTAAAACCGAAACTCTAAACGGCTTTATAAATTATCATAATGACAACAACTCGGATTTAACCGTCATGACAACAATGTTTGAAAATCCTTTCGGTTACGGAAGAATAATCCGCTCATACACGGGCGAAATTGTTGCTATAGTTGAAGAAAAAGATGCCGTTGGAGAACAAAAAGAAATAAATGAAGTAAACACGGGAATTTATCTTCTTAACTGGAATAAAATTAAAAACGCTTTCAGTGAGTTAAAAAACAATAATTCTCAAGGAGAATATTATCTGACGGATATTATAAAATGGGCAAGACGCTCGCAATTAAAGGTAATGGGTTATATAGCAAAAGACAATTGCGAAACTTTCGGAATTAATTCCAAAAAAGATTTGGCACAAGCAGCAAAAATCATGAAAGACAGACATCTTGATGAATTAATGGAGCAAGGTGTTACGATTGTTGACCCGCAAAGCACTTTTATTTCTCCCGAAACAAGAATAGCACAAGATACAATTGTTTATCCGAATACATACATTCAAGGAAAAAATAAAATCGGCGCACACTGCAAAATAGGTCCTATGACACACATCAGAGGCAATTGCACCGTAGGCGACAATTCAAAAATCGGAAATTTTGTAGAATTAAAAAATGCACAGATAGCAAAAAATTCTAATGTTTGTCATTTAACTTATATAGGTGATGCCGAAATAGGAAACCAAGTAAATGTCGGCGCAGGTACAATATGTGCAAACTACAACTCTATTACCAAGGAAAAACACAAAACAAAAATTAAAGACGGCGCTTCAATAGGTTCAAACTCCGTTCTGGTTGCACCTGTTGAAATAGGAACAAATGCCTTCATAGGCGCAATGACTTGTGTTACAAGCGATGTAAGCGCAGATTCGCTGGTATTATCCAGAGGTCACCAAAAGGAAATAAAAAATTGGGTTAAAACCAAAAAAGGAGAAAAAGATGAATCTTGACACTCAAGAACTAACGAAAAGAATTAAGGAAATTCAGCCGACTCACGACATAAAACTGTTTTCGGGTCGTTCCAATAATCCTTTGGCGCAAGAAATAGCAGATTATTTAGGTACAACACTTGAACCCATTACAATCAAAAATTTCTCAGACGGGGAAATTTACGTGCAAATTCAAGATTCTGTGAGAGGAGACGATGTTTTTATCGTTCAGCCCGTTTGCAATCCCGTTAATGAAAACTTGGTCGAACTTTTAATTTTACTGGATGCATTTAAAAGAGCAAGCGCAAAATCCATTACTGCCGTTATTCCTTATTACGGATATGCAAGACAAGACAGAAAAGCTTCAGGCAGAGAAGCTATTACGGCAAAACTTATTGCCGACCTTTTAACCCAAGCAGGCGCTACAAGAGTTTTATCAATGGATTTACATACGGGTCAAATCCAAGGCTTCTTTAACATTTTAGTTGACCACATATACGCAACTCCCGTTATAGTGGACTATGTTAAAAATATAGACACTCAAGGTTCGGAGCTTGTCTGCGTATCTCCGGATATGGGAGGGGTTAAAAGGACAAGAGCTTTAGCAAAACAAGTTAATGCGCCTATTGCCATAATCGACAAACGCCGTGATAAACATAACAGCGCAGTTGCCTGCAACATTATAGGCGACGTTAAAGACAAAGTTTGCGTTATGTTTGATGATATAATCGATACGGCGGGAACAATCTGCGAAGCTTCAAGGCTTTTAAAAGAACACGGAGCAAAAGAAGTCTATGTCTGTGCAGTCCACCCCGTATTTTCAGGCCCCGCCTTAGAAAGATTAGAAGAAGCGCCGATTAAAGAAGTTATAGTAACAAATACAATTCCTTTAAAAGACACCGTTATTCCCGAAAAAATAAAACAAGTTAGCGTTGCCCCGCTTTTAGGCGAAGCGATTTCAAGGATACACGATGATAAATCGGTTTCAAGCTTGTTTGGTTTTGAAATTGAATATAAAAAAGATTAAAAAACGGGCGTTTGCCCGTTTTTGTTATAAAGTATGAAAATTCAACACATAACAAATCAATATGCTTTTAGGGCAAACGCAATGCCTCATTCTCAAGCGCAATATTTTAAAAACGTGCTTTTATCAGCCAAAAACGTTGATATCATTTGCCATGAATCAACGGATAAAGACAGCTCAAACAGCGCATTGGCACTTGCACAATATTTAAAATCAAAAGATATAAATTCAAGAATAATTCTTTCTCAAGACATCAACAGTTTAAACATAAAAGATAAGTCCTTAACAATTGTTCAGGCAAAAGACTTAAAGCCGGATAATAAAGAAAAAATTGTTTTCTGTGTTGATTTCAGCTCAAAAGAAAGAGTTGCGGATAATGTTTCGGATTATATAAAAAATTACAAAATATACGGTATTGACCACCATTGCGACACTGACATTACAAATGATTTCATCTGCATTGAAAAACCCTTAAATACCAATTCAATTGACGCAAGAAAGGCGTTTTACGTTGATATAAGCGCAAAATCCGCAAGTGCAATAATATATAGAATGTTTGAAGCTCTGGGCGAAAATATATCAAAACTTCAAGCTTACGAATTATTGTCGGGCTTATTGAGCGACTGCAATAAAAAAGGCTTGGTACAGTGTGACGGAAAAAGAGAAACAATAACTCTTTCGCAAAATTTCATTGAAGATAAAAACAGTTTTGAAATTTTCAAAAAATTAATATCCAAACTGAATAAACAGGATATAAAAGAAATTATAAAAAGCATAGATTTAACCTGTAATTTAACTCCGTTAGAAAAGGAATTTCAAAAATATCTTCATAAGCATCTGCAATTTTCAAAAAACGGAAAAATTGCATATTCGGTAATTCCCCCAAACAGCAGACTATGGTCAGATTTAAACGAAGATAATTCTACAACAAGCACGATTATGAATCGTTTCAGACAAGAGATATTAAACAGCTCGCATGATATAAAAGCCGTGCTGGTATTCTATAAATCTAACCAAAATTACAGACTGAGTGCGCATTGCAAGCAAGACAATCTTTTGGAATTTTTTAAATATGTTCAAAATCATACCGACAAAAATATTCCGCAGTCAATGGGCGGACATCCCAACAGAGGAGGAGGAAAGCTGAAATCTTTAAATGAAAAGGATTGCAAGCAATGGATTTCAGACATTATTTCATGTGAAGATTTTTTTGATTAAATATTAGTTGCCAAACTTGGTGCTAAAGTGATAAATTGTCGTATTAATTTTCTGTCCCACTGTTTTCCTGCGCCGTTTTTAAGTATTTCACAGGCTTGCGCAACGCTTAGACCTTTTCTGTACGGTCTATCCGATATTAGCGCATGGTAAGCGTCGGCAATGGCGACAATTCTAGCATTCATTGGTATTTCTTCACCCTTTAAGCCATAAGGGTAACCCGAACCGTCTATGTGTTCATGGTGATATTTTACGATAGGAATTAAATCATGGAGAGCTTTATTCGGTTTTAATACCTTATCAGCACCTATTGCGGGATGCTGTTTCATAATTTCCCATTCTTCGTCAGTTAGTTTTGTAGGTTTTCTAAGCACTTGCTCGGGTATTCCGATTTTACCGATATCGTGAAGAAGTGCGCCCAACTTTATTCTTTCAACTTCAACACTTGGAAGATTTAGCGCTCGGGCAAGTGCTTCGGAATACCTTGAAACAGCGCTTGAATGACCTTTTGTGTATGTGTCTTTAGCATCTATTGTATTAACTAACGATAAAACAACATCAAGCATGTGTTCATTAGAGATTATTGTTTCGCTGTGAAATTGTTTAATAAGTTCTTCTTCGATATTTACGCTTAAGGAAGCGTGTTTTTTGGTTAAAATTTGTACAAAACATTTAAGTGCTTCGTCATCCCAGAAATTAAAATCGGAAGTAGCCATTATTTCAGATTGTCCGGTTTTATTTCTTTTGCTTTTCGCAATCATTAACGCTTGTTCGGCAAGCATGATTAATTTATCCTGTCTGTTTGTTGATTTTGGAAACATCGATATTCCGCAGGAAAATTTTAACTGTCCCAAATCATCAAACATGGTACAGGTTAAATTATATACAAGAAACTCGCATACGTATTTAGCTTGAGAAACATCGGTATCAGGCATAATAATTGCAATCTTATCGCCTGCATATCTTCCCAAAATATCCGTATTTCTGACATTTTTCTTTATTTTTTTAGCAACTTCACGAATTACTATATCGCCTTTTGCATGCCCCAGCTCGTTGTTGATTGCGGTAATATTGGCTATATCTACTATACAGAAAGCGAAATCTCTTTCCTTGTCCAGCGAATTTGCAATTTCTACCGCAAGTTCTTCTTGGAGTTTTTTGTGATTATATAAACCCGTTAAGGAATCTATATCAGTGTTTTTGTTCACCAAATCATGCAATAAACTGTTTTTGTGAGAATATGCAAAACAGCTTGAGATTAGTTTATAAAATTCAAGATAGGCGTTGTTGTTGTAGTTATCGGAAACAACAAAAACCCCTATACAATCATTCAAGACGGTAAGAGGAACGATGATTGCACCGGAATTTGTGACATCCGTTAACTGTGACAATTTTAAACATGAGCTGTTATCGGAAAATATTATTTTTCTTTCCGAAAAAGCTTTAACCAGCTCGTTATTAACATCCGACAGCATTATTTTTGTACTGTAGGTTGCATCTTGTTTATCAATTAATTTAATACTCAGATAATTCGAATTTTCATTATGCAAGCCCACAGCGCAGTAATTTAAACCGAGAATATCGGAAAAATGCTTATATAAATCATAAAAAAACTTATTTGAATCACCCTGTTTATTAAAACAACTGTTTAAGATTTTTATAAGAGTTTGAGCATCAACATCTTGCTTTTTGCCCGTGGCACTGGCATATCCGCCATACAGCCTGTTGGCGGAAGTTATAGCATTAAGCGATGCTATTTTATTATTCTCAATCGGATTGGAAATGTTGGTTTTAAAGCTTATGGTTTCATTTTCAAGCGATTTTACGGTTTTTTCGTCATTTTTAGAAGTCATAAAATCTTTCTAAACTTTTTACGGATAAACTAAAGAACTTTCATAAATTTAAAAAGTGCTAAATATTTTCAAAATTTTAATAAAAGTTTACATAAACTAAAAAAATTGGAGTATCTTTAGAGAGGATTTTTCGCCGAAGGTTATCTTTATTTTTGATTTGGGTACAGCTAAAAGCTTGGATAAATATTCGATAACGGATTTATTCGCTCTGCCTTCGATTGCTCTGTGAGTTGTTTTAATTTTTATATAATCTTCGCAAAAATCAATTGAATTAACCTTTGAATTTGCAATTACTTTTATTTGTATTTTGAAAGACTGAGCCTTTTTAACTAATTCTTTTAATTCATCAATATTATTCATTGTAACTATCTTAGCACAAAATACAACATATAATTCATATAAAAATCTATATACGTAGTATAATTATGGAAAATAGGATAATTATGACTTATCAAAAAACATTTGATGAAATTATAGAAGAATTAAATAAACAAAAACGGCCAAAAGAGGATATAGAGCAGATTAAGCTTGCTTATGAATGGGCTAAAAAACTCCATGAAGGTCAATTTAGGGTTTCGCAAGAGCCGTATATAATTCACCCTGTTGAAGTTGCAAAAATTCTCGTCGATTTAAAATTAGATAAAGATACAATCATTGCCGCTTTTTTACATGATGTGCTGGAAGATACAAATACAACGGCACAAGAAATGCAGGATAAGTTCGGAATTGATGTTGTAAATTTAGTTACGGGTGTTACAAAACTTTCAAAATATCAGTTCAAATCAAAAGAAGAACGTCAGGCGGAAAACTTCAGGCGAATGTTTATAGCAATGGCGCAAGATATAAGAATTGTCATATTAAAACTTGCTGACAGACTCCACAACATGAGAACTCTTTCATATATGGCGGCGTCAAAACAAAAAAAAATTGCGCAAGAAACTATTGATATTTTCGCACCTCTTGCTAACCGTTTAGGTATGGGGAAAATTAAAGCAGAGCTTGAAGATTTATCTCTTCGCTATCTAAACCCTGAAAAATACTACGAAATAGCCAAGCTTGTCGCCGAAACAAAATCAATGAGAGATGACACGGTTAACTCGTTAATTGAAAAAATAAAATCCGAGCTTGAAAAACATAAACTCAAAGTTACCATTAAGGGCAGGGCAAAGCACTATTACAGTATCTACAACAAAATGAAAAGACTGAATGTTTCATTTGACCAGCTGTATGACATAACGGCAGTAAGGGTAATAGTGGATACCGAAGCGGAATGCTATCAGGTATTGGGGATAATACATCAAATATTTAAACCAATCCCCGGAAGATTTAAAGATTATATTGCAATGCCCAAAGGCAATATGTATCGCTCTTTGCATACCTCTGTTATCGGTTCAAAAAACAAACCCGTTGAAATTCAAATAAGAACCCACAAAATGCATGAAATAGCCGAATACGGTATTGCTGCGCACTGGAAATATAAAGAATCGGGCGTAACAAAAGCATCAAATAAACAGGATATGCAATTTTCATGGATGCGAAAGGTAATGGAATTTGACAGGGAAACTACCGATGCCCGTGATTTTGTGGAAAGTGTTAAATTAGATTTATTTAATGACCAAGTTTTTGTATTCACTCCAAACGGTGATGTTTTCGACTTACCCCAAAACTCAACTCCTGTTGATTTTGCATACAGAATTCACACAGAAGTAGGTCACAGAACCGTAGGCGCGCTAATAAACGGCAGAATAGCACAGCTCGACACAAAATTAAAAAACGGTGATATAGTCGAAATATTGACATCAAAACAATTTGCGCCCAAAATTGATTGGCTGAATTTTGTAGTCACAAAAAATGCGGGAACAAAAATCCGTCAATGGTTTAAAAAATTCAACAGAGAAGACAATATAACATTGGGCAAGACTAATCTCGAATTAGAGATTGGAAAAAATCCCTTTGAAGAACTTTTAAAAGCCGGCATTATCGATAAAGTTGCACGTGAAATGAATTACAAATCCTCGCAGGATTTGTTTGCGGGGCTGGGATACGGAGAGACAACCGTTCATAAAGTAATTAATGTAATTAAAAAATACGATGCGCCAAAAACTAATGAACAGCTTGCATTTGAACAAAATCAAGCAAACGGCAAAAAAACCAAAAACAAAAAAAATGACATAGTCGGACTTGAGGGTTTGTTGTGGTCGCTTGCAAAATGCTGTTCTCCAATTCCGGGAGAACCTATAGTAGGCGTTGTAACAAAATCAAAAGGCGTCAGCGTACACAGGCTTGATTGCAAATGTTTGGGTAATATTGAACCGGAAAGAATGATTGACATAAACTGGTCGGACGACATTTCCAAAGGAAAGTATCTTGCACATATAAGAATAGAATGTCAGGACAGAGTGGGTATATTAAGGGATGTGTTGATGAAAACGGGAGATTTGGGAATTAATATAATATACTCAAATACATATTTGAAAGGAAGAAAATTTGGTATAATTGATTTAGGCATAGAACTTGACAGCATTGAAACCTTAAAAAAAATTATACTTGCAATTCAGTCAATAAATGATGTTTTTTCGGTTCGAAGATTACAGCAAAAAGAAAACTTAAATCAACCCAAATACTCCAAAAAGAAAAAATATAAAAATGTACAAAATAAGGAAAATACTGATTAATGGAAGTTTTTCAAGAAATAAACAAAAATAAAAACAAAAATTTGGTAATTGCACTTGGTTATTTTGACGGAATTCATATAGGACATCGAAAAATAATTAACACTCTTTTAAAGATGGCTCATGAAAACAATTTAAAAAGCGCCGTTGTAACTTTTGACAAAAATCCTGCAAATTACTTTTCACAAGAGCAAACTCTTGATATACAAAATTATAAAGATAAAGAATTAATTCTTGAAGGAATGGGTGTTGATTTCTTATACGAGCTTGATTTCGAACAATTCAAAAATATAAGCGCACAAGAATATTTAAAAGATATACTTGTAAAAAATTTAAATCCGAAAATAATAATAGTAGGATATAATCACACTTTTGGCAAAGACAAATCGGGAAATGCGGAGTTTCTTAAATCGCAGGAAGAAAATTACGGCTACAGAACAATTATAGTGCCTGAAATAAAATATAACGACTGCGAACTGGTAAGCTCAACAATAATAAGACAGCGAATAGAACTCGGACATTTAAATGCGGTTAAAGCACTTTTAGGCAGAAATTTCACAATAAGAAATTCGGTCATTCAAGGTGAAAAATATGCCCAAAAATTCGGCTATCCGACCGCTAATTTATTATGGCCCAACAGTCTTGTAAAACTTCCTTACGGTGTTTACTTCGGCTTTGCACAAGGAAGCAGTTTTAAAACAACGCCCGCATTAATATCTTGGGGAACAAAACCGACAATGAGCGACGGTAAATCCGAAATATTGGAAGCGCATATTTACAATTTAGATGAAGATTTATACGGAAAAATTATTAAAATCGGTTTTATTAAAAAATTAAGAGAACAGGAAAAATTCGCAAATATTAAGCTTTTAAAAGAACAAATGGATAAAGATTACGAAGCTTTTGAAAATTGGGCAAAAACTATAATGTAACGTTAAGTTTTCTTAACGATACACAAGTTTAAATTTAAATTAATAATAATTTGTGATAATATAACCCTTGCCGTCAAAATAATTGTAAAGATTTTAAAATTTTGATACTTTTTTTGGCAAAAAAAATTAATCACCTGTTTTTATTAACTTGTGTTTGTGTGAGGAAAAAACTATAAATGAAATTATCGCAAATTAACAACATTAAATTTCAAACTCAAAGCTATAACAATAAGAAAAATAACAATTTAGCCAATAACCAAAAAATAAATAACAACAACGTTAATTTCTGCGGACTTACAAATATGCTATCAAGCTTCTGGTTATGGGTTGAAAACGGGGGCAGAGCCATATCGTTTACGGTTGAAGATATGGGAGGAACAAATATACCCAGAACAATAATGGGTATGTTTGCGGGATTTCGCTACACTCATAAAATCAATTTTAATTCATTAAAACAAGAAGGAATAAGAGAATTTTTAACGGGCCCGACAATGACTTTTATGCCTATGGCAATTTTGGCGGGATTAAAAAAAGTTTGGGGTAAAAGCGCAAACACCCATGTTGAAAATTTGAGAAATCTGTCATATTTGGCGCAAGGCACACTTGAAAACGGCAAAATTGACGATAAAAAATTTATTTCCAAAATTTCAAAAGACATGCTTGAAAAAACCATAGGAAAATTATGCACAAATTCTCCTTCTGATGTATGCGACTTAACAAAAGACGACGTAGAAAATTTAAGCAACGCTATTTTAAAATACAAAAACATATTAGCCGATAATTCCATAAACAAAAAAGTTAAAAAAAGCGAATTGTCAAAAGCCCTTGAAAATGCGCAAGAAATCTTCTCATCCGTTGTAAAAAGAACAAAAGATAACTATAAATCATGCGATTTTCTTACTGCGAGCTACAGTGTCTCAAACACAGCTTCGGGTGCAACATCTTTTAAAGATTATGTCGGATACATAGGTGATTATTTGAATGATTTTTCAATTTATACAAAAAAACAACTTCATAATCTTGATTCAAATGCCTTAATATCAAAATTTAAAAATAATTATATCGGAAAACGCCTGACTACCGTTGCTCTAATGGTAACCATTACGGGAATATTAATGAGTTATATTCCTAAATTATATACTTGGGCTTCAGGCGGAGTTAATCCTAACGCAAAAGCAATATATAACGAAGCCGATAAAAAGAAAACGGAAGGGGGTGCAGGTTAATGGGTATAAATATCAATAAAATAACATCAAAAATCAGCAACAGCACTATAGGTCAAAACCTTCCGAAACAAATAAACAATATTGCAACAAGCTTGGGAAGCAAAGTGGACTCTTTATGTTCAAATGACAAGTTTCAAAAAACAATCAATGCTTTTGAACCTACGGGAGGAGACAACTCTTGGTTATTAATGATGACTCTTATGCTTACAATGGTTGTAGGCCCGAGAGTAAAATCGGCAAGAAACAGAAATCCCAATAACAAAGAAGCAACTAAAGATGAAATTAAAGAAATATTATACAGAGATATTCAAACAATAGCTATTATTTTACTGGCTCTAAAGGCGCTAAATGCGCTTATCAGCGGTGCGGTCGGAAAAATGTCGGGTATTCCCATGTCGACTAAACCTTATCAAAGCTTATTTGAAACAAAAGGATTAAAAAATAAAGCGGCAGAATTTATACAAGCACCCGTGGCAAAAGCAAAAATAGCATTGAAAAATGTTTGGGACACAATTAATCCGCTTGGCGGAAAAATTTGCTATACAAAAGAACAGGCTATTCAAAAATATTCGGGATATACATCATTGGATGAAGTCAACAAGATGCTTGCAGAAGCAAAAGAACAAAAGGGCGACCCCGAAAAAATATTCAACGTCATCTTTAATTCATTAGTTCAAAAACAAGAAAAATTAGTTAATACCCTAAAACAAGAAGGAATTGCAACCGCAGACAAAGCAGGCAATTGGGTGCCCGAAGCCGTTGAAAAATATCAAAATGCACAAAATACACTGGAAGAATTAACACAATTAAAAAACAAAGGCTACAACAATTTCAGCCAAAAATCAGGCGAAATTTCAAAGGCATGCGAAAATACAATTATTTCAATGCTTAAATCCGGCGACAAAAAAATTAATCCGCTTGTTGCAAAAACGGATGCTCTTAACACATGGCTAAAAACGGCAGCATACGCTACCGAAATAGGATACTTAGGTTTTGGCTTGCCATTCTTAAATCAAAAACGACTTGAAAAGAAATATTTAAAATCTCGTCCCAATAATGAGCTTCCGAACTCCATGAACGAAATTAAGTCAATGTCGGCTACCAATAAAAATTTAAAAGAACAAGAAATTAAACTTTATCATAACTTTATTAAATAATTAATAAAAAGAAAAGCTTGTTTTAAAAATTACGCTTCTGCTGATATCTCCGTCCGCATTTCTGGTCATGCCTGCATACACACCGACATCCAGCGCTTTTGATTTTAAAGGCGACACGTTTAGACCTATATCATGGTCAACTGCTCCCGAACGAGCAGAATATTTATTGTGAAAATCGATAAATATCATATCTTTAAAACTTAAAGACGGTGTAAAATAAATTTTTTGCGAGTCGGGAATTTGGTTGTAGCCCTTATAATTAGTTTCCAATCCGGAAGAAACTTTTATATAATCGCTAAATTTGTATTCAAGCCCCGTTGTTGATTTAACATCATCCGAATTATATTTATTATTTTTGAATTTAACGATATCTTGAGCAAAATTTAAATTTTTTCCTATGGGAACAATGCTTTTAGTATCCTCTTTAATATAGCTTTGAGTATATTTGCCGACTGCGGTATTTTCTATTTTTAATTTAAAAGGCTCTTGGTCTTCAATTACTATTTCATTCTCCTTTGAAATTTCAACAGGTTCTTCTTTTGTTGTTTTTTCTTCTTTTTTGATAACCTTCGGCTGAGTACACTCAATTAAATAATCGAAATACTCCTGCGAATACAACTGCGGATTTTCCTGCGAAAAACAAGAAAAATTGAGCAATAAAAACATAATTAAAATAACCGCCTTTTTATTCATAGAATAATATTATAATTTCAAGAGAAATTAAGTTCAAATAAAATGATGATTTTTAACTGTAAAAATTTTTAAGCTGTTCAAATTTTTCTTTCAGTTTGCCTTCGATTATGACTTTTTTTGCAAGGGCAATTCCGTCCAGCACACACGGGACGGCTTTTGAAATATATAAAGAAAATCCCGCATTTAAAATTACGGAATTAAAAATATCCTCGCTAACATTATTTTCCGTCAGATTTTTTATTATCTGAGCACAATGAAGATTGTTTTCAACTTGTATGTTTTTAATATCGGTGCTTTTCAAATCAACCGATTCGGCAGTCATGGAATATGTAAAAATCTTGTTTTTCCAAGCTTCCGCTATCATTGTTTCACCCGAGATATTCACAAAAGGAAGACTGTCTGCGCCCGATATTACAATTGCGTTAGCACTTTTTAGCTCAATAAGAATTTGTGCCATATTTTGAACTTCGTTTTTGTCTTTAATACCGAGAACAATATTTTGGGAATTGTAAGGATTTAACAGCTTTTCGGTCAGTGATAAAATGTTTTGAAATTTAAGATTATTTTTTAATTCCCAGCTGTATTTAAAAAAAGGTTCTTCAACCGACAGGCAAATATACCCGAAATTAATCCGTTCTATATCATTTGAATAATCAAAATCGGGATTTTTAAATTTAAAACCCAAATCGGATAAAATATCAAAACTTCTTGAGCTGTAGTTTCTTGCATTAAAACAATATTTAAGTGCGGTTAAATTGCAGCATGAGCATATTAAATCGTTAGTAAGAGAGTAATCGATATATTTTTCATCCTGTTCGACAATAATGTTTTCAATCGTATCGGCATTGTTTAAGCCGAGATTTATTTTTCCGACCGCATCCCTTGCCGATATTATTCCCGCCGTCTTTTCTTCATAGGTCGGCTTTTTGGATTCAAGAGCCGTTATAAAAGAGCTTGCCTGAATAGAAGTAGATAATCCCGAAAAAATTTCATCAAATACTTCTTTTGCACTTATAAAATCTAAGTCTATATTTTCAATCAGACAATTCATCGCTTCTTTAATCATAGAAAAATAATAACATATTTTAATTTTTTGACAAAATACACCTGATTTAATATTGTAAAAGTATGATTATTATGGGAATTGACCCCGGAATAGGGATAAGCGGATATAGTTTTGTAGATTATCGTGATTTTAAATTTAAGCTTCTGACAAGCGGTTCTATACAAACAGACAAAAAAGCGCCTCACCCTAAAAGATTGAAAGAGCTGAAAGATGACATAGATTTTCTCATAGAAAAATATAAGCCTGATTGTGCCTCTATTGAGCAATTGTTTTTCTTTAAAAATCAAAAGACAATTATTCCCGTTGCACAAGCAAGAGGCGTAATTTTATTATCACTCGAACAACATTCAATACCGATGTACGAATATACTCCTCTTGTTGTCAAACAAACAATTGCAGGCTTCGGAAGGGCGCAAAAGGCGGATATAAAGTTAATGATTAAAAATTACATAGAATTGGATGAAAAAATCACTTTAGATGATACAATAGATTCAATAGCACTTGCCGTTTGCCACGGTCAAAACTGCAAATTTAAAGAGGAGATAAAATGAGCGAAATTATAATTAAAAGAGCCGTTGTTTTTGCATTAATACTGGGCGCTTTTTTGGGTTTATTGTCCGTAATCCCTCCCGTTATCGGATTTAGCTTGTTTATATTATCGTTCTTTTCGAGTATTATCATAATGTTGTTTATGAAAAAAAACGATAAATACCTTGGAATTTTAACAAATCAGGAAGGCGCTGTGCTTGGTGCCATAATAGGATTTTTTTCAAGCGTAGGATTTTTTATTTCATTTTGCCCTATGGTAATTTTTATGAAATTAATTATTAAAGACTATTATACCTACGGAATACCCTACATTCTTCAAGATGCGATATGGCTGTTTTTTATAATAGTTTTTATGGTAAGCGCAATGGTTTCAATGTTAAATTCAGTCTGCGCCATGGGCATGACCTTTGTTTTAAACAAATTTGAAACAAAACCCAATGACATTAATACAAATCTTGATATAAAAATAAATGATTAAAGGATATAAAATGCTGGAAGAAAAAACAATAGAATGGATTGAAATTTCAAAATATAACGGCTTTTCAAGGATGATAGACCAAACGCTTCTGCCTTTGGAATATAAAAAAGTTGACATAAAAAGCTCAAAAGATATATATAACGCAATCAAGACAATGATAGTTCGGGGAGCGCCCGCAATAGGAATAGCGGGAGCGCACGGAGTTGCACTGGGAGCTATTGAAAACATAGAAAGCGAAAATTTTATTGATGAAATAAAAAATACCGCTAAATATATTAATTCTTCAAGACCGACCGCCGTCAATCTGAATTGGGCAATAAACGAACAATTAAAAATTCTTGAAGAAAATAAGGAAAAATCAAATCGGGAAATTACGGAATTATTAATTCAAAATGCCGTTAAACTCGAAAATGAGGACATAGAAATCAATAAAAAAATCGGAGAACACGGAAGCGCTGTTATTCCAAAAGGCGCAACCGTTTTAACGCATTGTAATGCCGGAGCTCTTGCGACTGTCGGCTGGGGTACGGCTTTAGGAGTTATCAGAAGCGCATATTTAAAAGATAAGACAATAAAAGTTTTCGCCGACGAAACCCGACCGAGACTGCAAGGTGCAAAATTAACAACATACGAGCTTACTCGGGACGGAATTGACACAACTTTAATATCAGACAACATGAGCGCGTATTTTATGAAAAAAAATATGATAGATGTTGTTGTAACGGGAGCGGACAGAATTGCCCTAAACGGAGACAGCGCAAATAAAATAGGTACTTATCTTCTTGCAATCAGCGCAAAATATCACAATATTCCTTTTTATATTTGTGCGCCAAAATCCACAATTGACCCCGACATTAAATCCGGAGAAGAAATTGTTATAGAACTGAGAAGTAAAGAAGAAGTTACTACCGTAAACGATAAATTAATCTGTGCGCAAGGCGTAAATATTATTAATCCGAGCTTTGATGTAACGCCTGCCGAATTAATTACGGGGATTATAACCGAATACGGCATTTTTAAACCGAATGAAATATACAAGTTGTTCGAGTAGACAATATTTGCAAAAAAAACCAATACTGTGGTATAAATAGAGATGTAGATTAATAAGGAGAAAAATTATCGGTAAAAATGATTCCAAGGCACAAAGCGAACTAATTAATGAAAAAATCAGAGCCAGAGAAGTAAGATTAATAGACGACGAAGGAAATAACCACGGTACCGTGCCAACCGTAAAAGCACTGCAAATGGCTCGTGAACGAGATTTAGATTTAGTGGTAGTTTCTCCTAATCAAGCCCCGCCCGTAGCAAAAATTTTAGATTGGGGCAAATATAAATATGAAATTGAAAAAAAAGCCAAAGAAGCAAAGAAAAAGCAACACGTTGTCGATATAAAAGAAGTTAAGATGCGCTATAAAATCGACGTTCATGATTACGAAGTTCGCCTTAAGGCAACAAAAAAATTCCTTGCATCGGGCAACAAAGTTAAAGTTGTTGTTATGTTAAGAGGCAGAGAAATGCAGCACAGCCATCTTGCAATGGATTTAATCAATAAATTTTTGGGCGAATTTGAGCAAGACCCGATAATTGTTGAGAAAAAGCCGATGATTGAAGGAAGAAACGTTATAATGATTCTTGCCCCGAGCGGAAAATAATCATAATCATTCTTTCATTTTTTTAACATGATGATAAATATAAATAATTCCCAAAATAAAACAGACGCAGATTATTAATATATCGAATTTATGCCATAAATGTTTTAAAGTATCCGTGTTTTCACCCAGCTTAACACCGACAAACACTAAGACATAACTCCAAATTAACGAGCCGAAAAAAGTAAAAGTAAAGAAAAATCTTTTTTTAGCTCTTAGAATTCCTGCGGGAAGCGAAATAAAAGTTCTTACCACCGGAAGCATTCTGCATATAAAAAATGACCAATCTCCGTATTTTTGGACCCAATTATCGGCAAGCTCCAAATCATGCTTTGAAATTAAAAAATATTTTCCGTAATTTTCAATAAATTTTCTTCCGCCGAAATATCCGAGATAATAAGAAGGCACAGAGCCTAAAACACAGCCGAGAGCTCCAAAAAAGGCAGCCGTATGTATCGAAAAAACTCCCTTTGATACAAGATATCCCGCAAAAGGCAAAATTGCCTCGGAAGGAAGCGGAATGTTGCAAGATTCTACCGCCATTAAAAGTGCAATTCCAAAAGCTCCGAAATGTTCTATGATACTTTCTATCCAGCTGATTATATGAGATAAAATTGCTTCAATCATTAAAACTTCCCGATTATACTCTTATTTTAATTTTATAAAATAAATAGTATAAGGCAATCGGGAAATTTATAAACTTATTTATTGAAAAAATTTCTGTTATATTGAGACAACATCTCTAAAGACATCATAAGAGCCTGATTTGAGGAGTTATAGTTCATTTGATTACCGCCTGTTTGGGCCTGAATTGAGGCAAGCTCCTGACTCAAAGACTTAAGATTTTGAAGCTCGTCAATATCATTTTTTGATGATTGAACTTTAGTTTCCAAAGCCATTTCTACCTCTTTAATCAATTTATTGAAATCAGCACCGTGTTCAACATTAATACCAAGCTTTTCGGCAAGCTCTTTGAGTCT
Source organism: Candidatus Gastranaerophilales bacterium (assembly GCA_947589525.1). Classification (GTDB taxonomy): domain Bacteria; phylum Cyanobacteriota; class Vampirovibrionia; order Gastranaerophilales; family Gastranaerophilaceae; genus RUG14156. Next base: position 13,242 of record CANQAW010000002.1, on the reverse strand, counting down.
TTCCATAAGAGAATTTTGTTCGCCGTTACCTTGAGAAAAGCCTTCTTTATTTGATTGATTGGCTTTCATCGCCACATATCTGTTAATCAAATTTTTTGCTTCCTGTTCGGTAATGTCCGCTTTATACGGTATACCCAATTCTTCAAGCTTTTGTCTTGTTGCTTGAGTTAATCTTTGATTATATGCGCCCATAGAGGACACATTTGAATATATTCCTATATTTGAAATTCCCATACACTAACCTTTTAATTAATTTTTCTTAAAAATCAACCTACAAGTTATATATCGGAATTTTTCAAAAAAAGATTAGTAAATTTATTCGTTTATTACAAAATCGTTACAATATTTATTTAAAAATGAAAAACGCATAATCGCTTTTTTTGTTATTAAGCGCTTTCGCTAATGAATTTTTTAAATTTAGATTATAAAACTCGCTATCAATTTTTTTATATTCGGCAATATCGCTCAAAATGTAATTTTCTTCAAGCAAAAATATAATATCGTATAAAAATCTGGATTTTAAAGAGCTGTATAACTCGTCGTAAGGATTGGACAATATTACGTTTTTATTAAAATCAATTTTGCGAAGTTTGGTTGAATATTTATTGTTTTTCGCCACTGCAAAAATTTGAGAATTTGAATAAGGCTTTGTGTTTATTTTATCAACAAAAAGTATAATTCTGCCGTGATTTGAAAGCTTATCCGTTACGGTATCGTTAAAATACTGTCTTAAATAATCGTTTGGAGCATAATTTAAAAGAAAATCTTCAAGATAATATTTAGCGCTGTATTTGTTTATTTTTTGAGCATCTTTTGAAACAAGCCCTTTTAATACCGATTTTTTGGAATTTGTTTTTAGTTCGTTATAATCAATATCGGCAAAGTTTAAACCTTTATAATAAAAACGTGCATATTTACCCAAATAAGGCATTATAATTACATCGTAAGGAGTTATTTGATATTGCTCGATAAATTGGTTAAAAACATTTACGGTAGGCGTTTGCCTGCTTAAAACAATATCAAAAGAATTCAGATTTGGCTGTAAAAACTGAATTAAAAACAAAGAAACTATGATAAAACTTCTCAGTATTTTATCTTTCAGCTGAAAAATTCCTAAACCTAAAAATATTAAGCAGACAAAGAAAAAAGGATACGTGTAAACAGGTTTGACATCAATTGTTTGATACATCATTAATAACATCAAAAATGCAAAATACGAAATTGATATATAGAATAATATTTTAAAAATCCTGTTTTTAAACACGGTTTTACGAATAAAAAATATAAGTAAAGCCAACGGCAAAAATGAACCGTAAAAAAGAGTAATAAAGAGTTTGAGCGAATTTAAATTCCAAAAACTGCAAGTTTTAATATAACTGTAAAGCATTGCCAATGTGGTTTTAGACTGAAATTCAGGCACATCAAAGCTTAAATAAGGACTGAAATAATCATTAATCATCAGGAAAAATGAAGTTAAATTCAAGCCTATGCCGGAATAAAAATCAGGAATAATTTGAATTATACTATTATAAAATTGAATTATTAAAATAGGGCTAAGTACAATAAAAGCAATTAATGAAATTAAAAAAAGTTTTTTTACGGACTGTTTTAAATATTTGGTTTTACCGCAAATCAGATAAAATACCAAAAGTTCACAACCCACAAAAAGAAAACCGAAATTATCGGCAAATATAAAAGCGCAATTAAAAATTGCCAGCAGAAGAAAATTCAACTTTGTCTGTTTTTTAAGAAAACAAACAAGCGAATAAATCAAAAGAGAAATTATTAAAAAACTAAGACAATAAGGTGAGATTTGATTTGTATATAAAATAAAAAAATGATTAACAGAAAGAAAAAAAGCAAGAAAATACCCGAGCGCACGCCCGTATAAAGCTTTACCCGTCAAAAACATAACTCCTGCGGTTAGAAATGCAAATATTCCGTTTATAATTCGCAAAAGCGTAATATTTTTGAAGAAATGTATCAAAATAAAATACAAAGGGGTAAAATTGCTGTTTAAAGCCGTTTCTTTAATTATTCCAAAAGGAAAAGAAGCACTTGAAAGCGCAAGCCCCTGAAAATCGAGTTCGGTAATATTATTTGTTTTTATGTTGTAAAAAACTCTTAAAAAAACAAATACGACAAACAATAAAACAAAAGCAAAATATTTTGTACGGGCGATTACTTTCATACCAATAAGTATAACTTAGCAAAAATAAAAATCAAAATTGTAAATGATTAAGCCCCTTTTATTAATTGTATTCTGCTGTCGTTATTATCTGACCAAATTGAATCACCGAGAGAAATTTCGGAATATACTCTGGGATTTCTTACCGTAGGCTCTTTTAAGACCAACAAATAATACCCGTCAAGCCATGGATTTTCATAAACGGCAGAGTCTTCGCCCTGTCCGATTTTGTCTCCCTTGTCTATGCCTTTAGCTATTCTTTCCATGTCCTTAAACATCACAACCGCATCTTTTGGAGATAAATTTTTTTTAATTTCATCGGGCAAAGTATTATATTTCTTTAAATATTGAGCGGTCGAGCCGAAAGAAACGGTATCTTTGAGCAAGGGTTTAATAAAATGACATTCATCATCGTCATCAATCGGAATTACGACGTTAAACCTTTTAGAGATATCCGACGCGCTTTTAAGAGAATTTTTAGCACAATTACGTACGCCAAAACCAACGAAACCATTGAAGTCAGGAATCCTCATAGCTGTCTCTTTTCTATTTTTTAACAACACTAAAATTTGTATCTTATTTTAATTCATTATATCAAAATAAGATACAAAAAGCTATAATTTATTTAAACTATTACAAAACTAAATAAGGTCTTAATTACACTTATTTCGCTTCTTTGTCCGTATCCGGTATGTTGTAATTGGAAATACCGTTTAAATAATTGTATAAATCGGAATTATCGGAAACATTGCTTAAGAAAGCATCTTTATCAGTATATTTAACTCCAAAATAATGCATATTTGTCAGACTTATATTGTCCTTAGGCAAAATATGTAAAATCAGGGTTGCAAGGTTTGAACAACTGAAACTTCGCTTGCGCCTGATAGATTTTCAGCGTTAATAGCGTATCTTTGTTCGTGTATGTTTCCGTCAGTGTCTTTATATTGGTATACATAACTTACACTGCCGTCTTTATATTCTTTTTTAACGGAAATAACTTCATAATTGTTGTTTGCCAAATCGTTATATAATGAGCTATCCTGTAAATCGGAAATATTATTTAATAATTCGTCAGCGTTTTTGTATTCAATTGAATAGTAATCAGAGCTTTCATCATAGTTAAAAGAAGCTTTGTTTTCGTAAATATCCTGAATATCATTATTGGAAATACTGTTTAGTGCAGAATTTGATAAAGATGCATCAATAAAATAAACGGGTTTATCATCTGCAATTGAGTAGAAAGAAGCTTGAATATTATATTCATTGCCGTTTAAATCGGTATAATCCTTAGATAGATTAATTTCATCTCTATCTTTTATGATTATATTATCATCATTCGATAAATACTCGCAGGCTTGCAAAAATTTATCCGCTTGCGCTGTGCTTTCTTTTATATTTTCAATATTTTCCGATAATTCTTCATAAGAATAACGTCCGTTTTCAACGCCTTCAAAAGCAGTCTGCTCCATATCATCCTGCGTTTGTTCCGCTTGCTCGGTTTCATCGGTTTGAGCAGTTTGCTCTGTTTCATCAGCTTGAGCAGTTGGCTGTGATTTAGTATAATTAAATTCGGGCAAAATGATTGTATCTCCGACATATAAGACACTGTTATGTCTTGTACCGTCTATAATTTTTTTTCTGCCTTCTATACCTTTTTCTTCGTCACCGTATATTTTAGGGTTTTCTTTCATTACCGCTTTTTCAAGCTCTAAATATTCTTCGCTGTATAAACTTATTCCCATTGATTCAAGGTCGTAGTTGTTTCTTATTATATTTTCAAGACAATTGTTATCTCTGCTTCCCGCTTGCCATTTAACAACCTCTACGGCAGCGTTTTTAGGCGTAATATGTATGTCATTGTCTGCTTGTGCAATACGAGTTTGCGATTCGTTTTGCACTTCGTTTGAAACGCTTTGCGTTTCTTCGCTTTGAGCTGAAAGAGCTTGTTCGTCAGCCGAGGCTTCAACAGCTTCTTCATTTTGATCCGAAAGCGCTTGTTCATCAGCGGAAACTTCAGCTGTTTGGTTGTTTTGTGAAACCATACTTCCGTCTTTATCATAAAGAACCGTAATTACGGAGTTATCATCTCCTCTTTTATTAAAACCGAAAGTTTCACTTTCTTCATTATAAGTAAGATTACCTTCAATAGCATTTGTTAAAAGATTTGAAAAATCATCCGTTTCCAAATTAGAAGCAAAATCTTTAATCAGGTCGGAATTTTCATCCACATCTGCCAATTTGGCAACATTTTGCGCATAACCTTTTGCAATTTCAAAATCTTCTGTTGAAAAGTTCAGGTCGTTTTTATCCAAACACTTAAAATAATCTGCTTCATCTTCTGTGATATTGTTGCTTTGATCTATATCGCTATATGCTAAAAAACCCAAAGCTTGTTCATAACAGTCAACCGTAGTCGGGTCTTGATTTTCCGAGACGGTTAGTTTCCCGTTTTTGCTGATTTCGCTAAAAGCGTTATCTAATTCTTCAGATGTAAGCTGTATGTTTTCCGTTACAAAATTTGAAGCACGGACTTTTGCTCTAAAATCAGACAATCTTTTATTTAAGTCATTATAGTCTTTAAAACTTTCGCTCATAATCAGCCCTTTTCACATTTCTATAAATCAAAATATCGGCAAAAAAACTAACTTCTTTAAAAAATTACGATAAATATAAAGTTATGTAAATTAATATAAATTTGAATTTTTAAAAATTTTTATGTTTAAATAATCTTATGAAAATATTACACCTTGGGGATTTGCATTTAGGAAAAAGATTAAACGATATTTTGCTCACTGAAAATCAGGAATTTGTACTAAATCAGGCAATCGAAACAATTAAGGAAGAAAATATTAAAGCCGTTTTAATTTCGGGAGATGTTTTTGACAAGCAAATTCCCTCAATTGAAGCGATAAATCTTTTTAATAATTTTTTGGAAAAATTAAACGATTTAAATTTGAAGGTTTTTATAATTTCGGGAAATCACGACAATATTGAAAGATTAAGCTATTTATCTTCTTTTTTGGAAAAATCCAACATATATTTTTCAAAAAATTTTGACGGGAAACTTCAAAAATACGATATTGAAGAAAACATTTCAATATATTTAATGCCATACCTGTATCCTGCCGTAATCAGAAAATTCTATCCGGACGATGATTTTAAAAACTATAATGATGCAATTAAAAAAGTTATTGAACAAACAGAAACGGATAAAAATAAAACCAACATTTTGCTGGCTCACCAGTTTGTTTCGGGAGCGGATATGCCGGTTTTGTCAGAAAGCGAACAAAAATCCGTCGGGCTTGTTGATATGATTAGCTATAAAATATTTGATAAATTTGATTATACAGCTCTCGGACATCTGCACTGCCCGCAAAAAGCAGGCAGAGATACCGTAAGATACAGCGGTTCAATTTTAAAATACTCGCTTAGCGAAATAAATCAAAAAAAAGTTTTTACAATAATAAACGCAGAAAATAAAAAAATTGAATTTAAATTAAAAGAAATTAAATTTTTACAAGATATAAAGCAATATAAAGGAAAATTCAAGGACTTTTGTTCTGAAGAATTTTATTTAAAAATTAATACAAAAGATTTTATTCATTTTATCCTGCAAGATGAGATTATAACAGACGCTAAAAAGGAGTTGTCGAGAATTTATCCTAATATCATTTTGCTTGAATTTGATAACGATTTAACAAAAAAGATTTATACTTCAAGCAGAAAAATAAATTGCTCAAAAACGCCAGAGGAGCATTTTTGCGATTTTTACGAATATCAAACAGGGCAAAAGCTTGACGATTTCAACAAAAAGTTATTGGAAAAATTAATTTTAAAGGAGGATAAATGCGCCCTTTGAAATTAACAATGCAGGCTTTTGGTGCTTATGCGGATAAAACTGAAATTGATTTCAGCACTCTTGGCGCTTCAAACATATTTTTGATATCAGGAAACACGGGTTCGGGCAAAACAACAATATTTGATGCGATATGTTTTGCGCTTTTTAATAATTCATGCGGTTCATACAGGGGAAATACATCTCTGAGAAGCCATTTTGCGCAAGATAACGTTAAAAGTTTTGTCGAGCTTGAATTTTTATTTTGCGGAGAAATATATAAAATCATAAGAACTCCGCAATTTCAAAGAAAAAAACTTAAAGGCGAAGGATTTATAAAGGAAAATCCGACTGCGGAGATTTATCTTCCTGACGGCAGAATTATATACGGAGTGTGCGAAGTTGACAAATATATAATTGAACTTTTAGGGATTAATCTTGCGCAGTTTTCTCAAATTGCTCTTTTGGCGCAGGGGGAATTTTTGAAGCTTTTAAATTCTTCCACAAGCGAACGAAGCGAAATATTCAGAACAATTTTTAATACGGAATGTTTTTTAAAATTTCAAAATGATATAAAAGAAGAATATTTTAGCTGTAAAAACAAATATGACGACCTCAAAAAATCAATACTTCAATATATATCCCAAATCAAAAACAGCAATGAAGAAATCAAAAGTTTAATTGATTTTATATCGGAAAATGAAGCTTTATTAAGCTTGGATAATTTAATCGAAAAATTGAAATTAATAATCGAAGAAAACAAAAAAAAGACCGATGCTTTAAATAAAAAATTAAACATCCGCTATAAAGAAAAAGAAGATTTGACAAAACTTAGAGAAAAGATATTAATAAAAAATAATTTAATTAAAGAAAAACTTCAAATTGAAAAAGAAATTTCACTGCAAAAAGAAATTTTTTCAAAATGCAAAAAAGAATTTTCAAATATAGACGATAGAAATAAAGAGCTGGAAAAAATTAAATTAAAACTTAGCGAAATAAATAAAGATGTTGAAAAAATAAAAGATATAGAACTTCAGGAAAACAGACTCGATACGATTATAAAACTAAAAGAAGAGCAAGAAAAAGAAAAAAATATATTAATCGACAAACTTGAAAATAAAAAAGTTGATTTCTTATATTTTAAAACTCAAGAAAAAATTGAAACGGAAAAAACTCTTAAAAAAGCTCAAGACACATTGCTTGAATTTACAAAAGAATTTGAAGCGGAAAATCAAAATTACATTAATCAAAACAACTTGTATCTTTTAAATCAAGCGGGAATTTTGGCAAAAAATCTACAAAAAGGCTCTCCCTGCCCTGTTTGCGGTTCAAAAGAGCACCCAAACCCCGCTAAAAATACCGAAAAAAATATATCAAAAGAATTTTTAGACGGTTTGAAATATAAACTTGACAACAAAAACAAAGAATTAAATAAAATTTCAACAAATTGCTTAATTTTAAACGAACAGCTTAAGGCAAAAATAAAAGATATTGAAAATTATAAAAAAATCCTAAACATTAAAATCGAGAAAACAAATCCAAGAGAAGTTAAAAAAGAAGATTTTGAAAAAGAAATAAAAAACCTTGAAGAAAAAATTGAAATTTTAAATAAAGAAATAAAAGAAACCGATTTGAATTTAACCTCTCTTGAAGCTCAAATTAAAACTTTAAAATCGCAAATTAAGGATTTAAAAAAAGAAGATATATTAAAAAACTTCGACTTATTAAATCAAAAATCAAAAGAGCTTAGCGAAAATATAGTTAAAATTTCAAAAAATTACGAAAATGAAAACATAAAATTGAACAATCTTTTTTCCAAAAACGAACTTTTGGATAAACAACTTGAAGAATACAAAGAAATAGATGTGTATAGCATTGAAGAAGTTGAAAAAAACCTTGATACAATAACTTCCGAAACAGAAAAATTAACCAAGCAAATTAAAAATGAAGATATAGTTAATTTAAACGACAAGGAAATCTGTATACTGCTGGATAAAAAATCAAAAGAATACACGGAGCTTTTAAAATATTTTGAAAGTTACAAAAAGCTTTACGAATGCGCATGCGGAAATCTGAAAGGAAAAGCAAAAATAACTTTTGAGCAATATATTCAAAGTTACTACCTTGATTTAGTTTTAATTGAAGCAAATAAAATATTAAAAAATCTTACACGAGGAAGATTTCAGTTTTTAAGAAAAGATGAAAACCTTTCAGGTCAATCGAAATCAAGCCTAGATATTGAAATAACGGATTTTTATACGGGAAAAACAAGGGCCTGCAGGACTCTATCGGGCGGAGAAAGTTTTGTTGCCTCAATTTCGCTGGCTCTTGGTCAATCCAATACCATTTCTAATTTATCGGGCGCTAAAAATATTGATACTTTGTTTATAGACGAAGGTTTTGCAACTCTTGATAATCAAAATCTTGATACGGCAATTAATCAAATAATCGAGCTTTGCTCAAATAGGCTTATAGGCATAATTTCACACGTTGAAGACTTAAAAAACAACATTCAAAATCAGATAAGAACCATTAAAACTCCTCAAGGCTCAAGGGTTGAAGTTTTATTTTAAGCGGATATGATTAAATAAAGAATATTAGTTTAAGAGGAAAATAAAATGAAAAATATCAGAAAAATCAATGATGATTTATATTATATCGGTCAAAGTACAAGAAGAATAAGCCTTTTTGAAAATGTATATCCCGTTCCTTGCGGAGTCTCTTATAATTCATATTTTTTAGACGGCGAAAAAACAGTTTTATTTGACACTGTTGATAAAAGCGAATGCGAACAATTTTTTGAAAATTTAGAGGGTATTTTAAATTCAAGAGCTCTTGATTACTTTATAATTAACCACTTAGAGCCCGACCACAGCGCACTTATAAAAGATGTTATCGAAAAATATCCGAATGTTAAAGTTGTTGTAAATCCTAAATTAAAAGAAATGCTGTTTCAATTTTTTGAATTTAAAACGGATATTGAGCAAAATTTCATAGTTGTAAAAGAAGGAGATACTTTAAAAATCAACAATCACGAATTTACTTTTGTAATGGCGCCGATGGTGCATTGGCCTGAAGTTATGGTTACTTTTGATATTACAAAAGGAATTTTATTCTCGGCTGACGCATTTGGGTCTTTCGGTGCGCTAAACGGAAATATTTTTGATGATGAAGTTAATTTTGAAGAAAAAATTGATGAATATAGAAGATACTATACAAATATCGTCGGAAAGTACGGCGCTCAGGTTAATGCGCTATTGAAAAAAGCGTCAAACCTTGATATTAAAATGATTTGCCCGTTGCATGGTTTAATTTTAAGAGAAAATATTACAAAACTTGTTGAAAAATATTCTCTTTGGGCAACATACACTCCCGAAATCAAATCCGTTTTAATTCCTTATGCAAGCGTTTACGGAGCAACTCAAAACACGGTTGAAATTTTAGCGGGCAAACTTGCGCAAAAAGGAGTTAAAAATATAAAACTATACGATGTTTCTCAAACAAATCATTCTTATATTTTATCGGATTGCTTTAAATATTCTCACATTGTTATTGCAACAACAACATATAATAACGGAATATTTGTCAAAATGGAACATTTATTATCGGATTTAGTTAAACACAATTTGCAAAATCGAACTTTTGCTCTTATTGATAACGGCTCTTGGCTTCCTAACATTAAAGGCTGTATTAAAACAATGCTGTCTGTTCTTAAAGGTTCAAGCTTTATTGAAAAAGAAGTAACTCTTAAATCAACTCCAAAATCATCTCAAGAAGCCGAACTTGAAGAAATGGCAAATGCTATTGTTAAAAGTTTAAGTTAATTTTCAAAATTAAAAGGCAATTTTCTTTCTTTATGTGTTTTGTTTTATGCACAGAAAGAAAAGAGGTCTTAAAATGGAAATTAGCGCAATCGGAAACTTAAATTCAAACTGCAAATCAAATAAATCAGAAGCAAAAGATAAAAAATGCGGCTGTCCTATATGTGAGGAAATTCAAGCCTCGTCGCTGGATGCTATGGCAGCATATAATCAAGCTGTAATAAAACCGAGATTTAATCCCGACTTTTTACCCGATAAAAGCCTTGAAAGCGAATTTGACGGTAATGAATTATGCACTAAAGACATAAAAGATTTCAGTTTCTATCCGATTGGAGAAATGGCGGACACATTTACAAAAAACTGTATAAGAAAATTTGAAAGCAATGGCGAGCTTCCTTGGTCCAATAGGCAAAGCGTTGAAGAAAAATACGAAAGAATGGGTATCAGATCCGAAGAAGAAAAACAAAGAATGCTTCAAGAAGAAATGGAACAATATGCAAAAACCATCAAAAGTCTGACAGACAGAGTAAATGAAGAAATGTCAAAAATTCCTCCGACCACAAAAGAACATACGGTATACAGAATAATTACGGACGATTACAGTCCTTCATATAAAAATATTCAAACAGAGCTAAGCTCGCTGGACATTGATGATGAATTTATTTTAGACAACTGCCCGATATATGTATCAACATCAGGACAAAAAGTCATGAAAAATTACGGTCTTAGCGCAAGAGACGGTTTCTTGTTTGAAATCAGACTGCCAAAAGGCTCTCAATTATATAAATTTCCGCACGACGGCATTGAACAATGCATAATGAAACCGCAGGCAAAATTTAAGCTTATTGATAAACAAGAATATGCAAACGATTTTACTTATATGATTTTGGAATATATTCCCGAATAAATTAAAAAGGTCTGAATTATCAGACCTTTTCTTTTACTAATTTTCTTGAAACTTTTGATATACCCGTTCTTGGAAGAGGTTGTCTTGTAACCTTGACATTGGTCGGGCGCTTATAGCTTGATAATTCCAAAGACAGCTTCTTAACTTCGGCTCTGATTGCTTTTTCAAGCTCTGTATCATCGTTGTATTTGTCTAAAATATCTTTTTTAGGATATATCTTCACAACAATTTCTTCGCTTCCTTGTTTTGAACCGGTTTTGATGATATCCGAATAAACAACCGCTTCTTCTATCATTGGGCTTTTTATCATTACGGCTTCAACCTCTTCGGGGAAAACCTTCTTACCGCCCGATAAAACAATCATATTTTTAATTCTGCCCGTAATATACACATAGCCTTGAGAGTCGATTTTTGCAATGTCGCCTGTTTTTAACCAACCGTCCGGAGTTATAACTTCTTTTGTAAGCTCGGGCTTGTTATAGTAGTATAGATATTCTCTCCACTGTGCGACTCGAGTAATATCTACGACATCCGAGTAAAGTTCAAGTATCTGTTCTTCAGATAAATTTTCAACTTCATTAAATTCCATATTTATAGCCTTTCATTATATTTTCGCCTTTAACCTGAAGTTCACTGGTATTTTTATCAATTCTGATTTGAACATTATAAATGGGGCGTCCTACCGAACCCAATTTCCTGTGTTTTTGCGTATTCATTGTTATAATGGGGCTTGACTCCGTCAGTCCGTAGACTTCATAGATATAAATTCCTATATTTTCGAAAAACTTTGCTACATCAATATCCAAAGGTGCTCCGCCTGACATAAATCCTTTAAATTTACCTCCGAATTTTGCTCTTATTTCACCAAATAAAATTCGGGATATTAATTTGTTTTTTAAAATTCTTGCTATATTATATTTAAAATTAAAAAACATTCTCTTAAAAGGACCGTATTGTTTGATTTCAGCCTCTAAAGTATTTTTCATTAATTTCAGAAAAGCAGGCACTGCAACCATAAATGTAATTTTCTTTTCCTGCATTAGTGGAAAAATATCTTTTGGTTTTAAACTGTTGGAATAATATATTGAAGCACCTTTATTCAAAAAGGTCATAAATCCGACAGAAATTTCAAACAGATGATTCATGGGCAAAATCGATAACATGGCATCATTTGAATTAAAATTAAAACATTTACCGACAGCCTGAACCTGAGAGTATATGTTTCTGCCCGTAGTTTCAACACCTTTTGGGTTTCCCGTAGTGCCGGACGTATAAACAATTAAAGCGGTTTTATCAAGAGCTCTGTGACGCCATTTTTTATCGGGTCTGTCTTCCAATGTATGCAAGTTAACATAATCAACATTTGCACCTTTTCCGTCAAGTAAAATTATATGTTCAACAGACGGTATAATTTCCTTTAATTTTACCGCATCATTCAAATGTGCGCTTGATACCAATATTGCACGAGGCATACAATCGGATAAAATATGTTCTAATTCGTATATTGTCAACTTAACATCAAGAGGAACGCTGACTGCGCCTGCCAAAAAATTTGCAAACAAAGTTGCGCCGAGCTCCGGCATTGATTCTGATAAAATTGCAATTTTATCTCCCTTGTTTATACCGATGTCGATTAAATAGCCTGCAAGTCTTCTTGATAATATGTTTAAGCCTTTAAAAGTAATTTCATTCCAGCCTAAATTAGACCTTATACCTAAAGCTATATGATTTTCCAGTTCTTTTGTTCTTTGTTCTATAAAAGACAAAATATTTATATTTTCCATTAAGGCGAGCTACCTTCCTATGTTAATGCTTTCTCAATATATAATTATATATTAATATAATAAAATTAGTTTAAATATTTACAAATGTATATTATAATTTTTCTAATTATAAGGAGATTATCAATGATTGAAATGAGAGTAATGGGAATAGCTCTTGACACCAGAACGGGTTCTCCCATTGTTGTTTTAAATGACAAAGAAAACAGAAAAGCACTCCCGATTTGGATAGGCTCAGCCGAAGCAAGCGCAATAATAAGAAAAATCGAAAATATAATTCCGACACGTCCCATGACACATGATTTATTTATATCAATTGCTCAACAATCCGAATTTAACATAACAAAAGTCGAAATTAACGATGTAGACGACCAAACTTATTTTTCAACCATATATATGTACAATGAAAAACTGAATAAAACAATTGAAATTGATTCACGGCCGTCCGATGCAATAGCTGTGGCTCTAAGGGCAGATGTTCCGATTTATGTAACAGATAACGTTCTGGCACAGGGACTTATTTCAACCGACACCGAAAAAGACGAACAAGAAGCCAGAGAGTTTAAGGATTTTATTAAAGATATAAAACCTTCGGATTTTGAAAAACTTTTGAAAGAAAATCACGAATCTGACCAATAATCAAACGCAAGTCGGGTTAAAAGAAATACATTTTTTCATATAAATTCTTTTAATATCATTCAGTCCGATAG
>CANQAW010000001.1 GCA_947589525.1 Candidatus Gastranaerophilales bacterium | reverse complement strand
AAAGTTCACCGTGGGTTCGAATCCCACCCTCTCCGAATAAGCGGTCTATCCCTTATGGGATAGACCGCTTATTATGTGGAATGTGGTACGAACCCAGACAAGGCGAAGCCTTGTCCTGGGTTCGAGCGGATTTGCGGACGGACGGAGCGAAGCAAGTGTTATTTAACGAGTAGATGGATTATTTACGGTTAGTATGATTATTTTTTAAAAGTGGCTTGTTGTTTGAGTTTTGGCGGTCGGAAGTGAAAAAATGTAAAAAAATCAAACTACACACATTTTAACTTTTTTTACTCGCTTACGGTTAGTTTGATTATTTTTTAAAATTGCTTTCAAAATCAATTATAGCAGAAGTTTACGCCATGTTGATAATTTACGGATAGTATGATTATTTTCGGACAGTAAAAGTGTGAGTAATTGATGTAATTTTTGCAAAAAAATTATTGCATTCAATTTTCCTACTTAACATGTTTGCTACATATTTTAAAGTTATATATAATTAAATAAAAAGAAAGGGATTAGTTATGAATAGAGAAGAATTAGTAAAAGAAATAGCAAAATCAACAAAGCTATCTCAAAAAGCAGTAAGTGAAGTATTATCAGCAACCGTTGAATCAATCCAACACACAGTTAAAAAAGGTGACAAAGTTACTCTTGTAGGATTCGGAACATTTGAATCAAGAAGAAGAGCAGCAAGAAACGGAAGAAATCCACAAACAGGTAAAGAGATTAAAATCGCAGCAAAAACAGTACCTGTATTCTCTGCCGGCAAAAAGTTTAAAGAATTAGTAAAATAATTCAATATGAGAGAGAAAAAATTTAAACGAGGTTAGAAATAGCCTCGTTTTTTCATTGATACAAAACAGACACAAAGGTCGGAAGTGGTGTTCAAATTCTTCCACTTCAGAGGTAAGGTGTTTGTACCATGAATGAAGATAATAAATATATTAATATTAAGGATGTGGCAGAGGCAAAAGGATTAACCTCGACTCGTTCACTCCGATTGGAACTAAATAAAATCGAGAGTAAATATATTTCTCGTGAAATTAAGGTCAATGGTGGAACAAGTTATGAAATATTGTTTTCAAGTTTAGAGCCTGAGATACAAAAGAAACTCAGAGAGGCTGAAAATAAAACAACAGCACTCGTACCTCATAATTACAAAGAACCTGATTTTATATCGGATAAAACAAAACTAACAGCAAATTATAGAGCGAATATTGTCGTAGCATTACAAAAACTTCGCAAAAAATATCCGACTAAAAAAGAGGCAGACACAACATTTTTAGAGTTGTATAATTCGGGATTGTATCTTCCAAAGGCATATAGTTTTATCGGAAGCATATCAATCGGAACTTTACATCGCTGGGTTAGAGCATTTGAAAAACACGAATCAACAGAGTGTTTACAACCAAAATACAAATGGTCAAAACAGGGAGAATACAATTCAATTTTAAATGATGAAATGAGAAACATTTTATTAACCCTGTTACTCCATCCAAGCAAGTATAATTACGGAAAAGCAATAAAACTCACAAAAGAAATTTTGAGAAAAAGAGGATATGAAGAATTGCCTTGTGATTTATCTTTTAAAAGATTTGCCGAGAATTTTAGAAAGAACAATTACGCAGAATGGATTTTACGCAGAGAGGGAATGAAAGCATATCACGACAAAGTTGAACCGTATATCGAAAGAGATATTTCAAAAATTGAGGTAGGAGATATTTTAGTCGCAGACGGACACGTTTTGAATTTTCAAGTGATTAATCCGTTTACTGGCAGACCGACAAGAGCAACTCTTGTCGGTTTTTTAGATTGGAAATCTACAGCACTTGTCGGGTATGAGATTATGATGACTGAAAGCACACAATGTATTGCATCCGCCTTGCGAAACTCAATCATCAATCTCGGAATGCTTCCAAAGGTCGTATATCAAGATAACGGCAAAGCGTTTAAATCGAGGTTTTTTCAAAATACAGACTTTGAAGAAGATCTATTTAACGGAGTGTATGCAAATTTAAACATTCACTCCGTTTTTGCAAAACCGTATAATGCACGAGCCAAAGTCATTGAGAGATTTTTCAGGGAATTTCAGGAAGAATTTGAAAAAGGAATGCCAAGCTATATCGGAACTTGTATTGAAGATAAACCTGCGTGGTTAAAACGGGGTGAGAAGTTACACGAAGAATGGCATAAAAAACTGACGAATAACCACATCCCGACAGTACAAGAAACAATAAAATATATTAACGGATGGATTAAATTTCACAACAAAAATCTTTGTCCTAATGACCGTTCAAAAACTATTCAAGAGATGTTAGACAGCGTTCAAAAACACAATATTAATCCTCAAGTCTTGGATGATTTAATGATGAAAACAGAATGCAGAACAATCAATAGACATGGAATAACATTCTTGAATATGCATTACAGAAGTGAGGCTATTATTGGGATTAGGGACAAAGTAAATATCCGATACAGTTTATTTGACCTTTCAAAAATACACGTGTATTCAACAAAAGGTGAGTTTTTATGCGTAGCTCATAGGGTTCAAAAAGTTCATCCGATGGCGGGAGTTCTTGGAACGGTCAAGGAAATGGAAGAATACAAGTATCAGTACCAAAAGCAACAACAATTAAAACACAGGCTGATTAAACAAGTTAAAAAGACTTTCCCTAAAGAAGAAATACAGCTTCTGGAAATTGAGGCAGAGCCTGTTTTAGAAATAGAAGAATTGGAACAACAAATTGAAGAAAAACCTAAAAAAGAACGCAAGAAAACACCTCGTGAACAGCAAATGAACAGACCGTTTTTTAATTCAAATTATGAAAAATTTGAATGGCTAATGAGCAACGGAACAATAAATCAAGAAGATAGAAAGTGGCTAGTCAGCTATATGAAAAGTGATGAATATATAAATATGTATGGAGATTAAATTATGAAAAACGTATTTGTAAAAACAAAAAATGTGAAAAACTTTGTAACTTTAATGGATAAGTTGCAAAAACTTCCGCCAAACATTCCGAAGTTGGCATTAGTCTATGGCGAACATGGCTTGGGTAAAACACATTCTATAATGTGGTGGGCGGTAAGGAATGATGCCGTATATATTAGAGCAAACAATGAAATTACCCAAAACGGATTATTAAAAGGAATTGTTGAAGAACTTGGAGAACGACCGTTTTACCAAATGCAAGAAAATTACAGTTTGATTTTAAAACATTTAAAGCAAGAGCCAAAAATAATTATTGTTGACGAAGCAGACTATCTTATAGGGAATAAAAACGTGATTGAAATTTTACGGGATATTCAAGACAACAGCGGCACTCCAATAGTGCTTGTCGGAATGGGGATGATGGATAAAAAGATTGCAAGGTTTAAACACTTTGAGGACAGGATTTATCAGAAATTAAAATTTGAACATTTTAATCAGGAAGATATCAGGGAAATATTGGAGCAATTAACCGAACTAAACTTTACACCTGATGCTGTTAACTATCTTGCAACACGAACAAATCAGTTCCGACAGTTGATTAAATTAATAGAACGGCTCGAAAAATTATCGGAAACAAATGATTTAAAAGAGTTAGACGAATATATTTTGAAAGGAATTTTAAATGAAAGACAGAATTTTAAAACTGTGCAAAAGATTGAAAAACTGTACGCTTAACGATATTACACAATTGATGGATATTGAACCTTCTGTTTTAGAAGTGATTTTACTATTTTTAATCAACGAAAATAAAATTCAAGAAAAAGACGGAATTTATTCTGCGATAGAAGAATTACCAACTAAAAACGGAATTGAATCTAAAAATTTAAAACTGATGTTCATGTATCATTCTCCCGAAACTGTTGATTTAATAATGAGAAGTTTTTGTGCAGAATTACCAACAATAAAAGTTTCATATTTAACGGGTGTCGGGGATAATTGCATTGCGGATTTTTACAAGATATTTCGGAATTTGATTTATGAAAGACAATTAAATGAGTTAGTTAACCATTACTGTAAAAATCCACAAAAATTCAGGTTCAGAAAGTTTTTTGAGAAATATGCGTATTTCTATAACTACAATAACAAAATTTTTGTAACAAAGAAACCGCTCCAAGCAAAGCGAGAGAATAATTTTACACAGGAAGAAGAGCAAGAATTCAAAAAGATGTATTGCTATCTTGCAAGAATTGAAAGTCATAATCAGAATGAAGTTTATTTGTATCAAAGATTGGCAGAAAGTCTTTGGCGAAGAGAAAAAAGTTTCGAGGAATTGTATTCTGATTTAAAAAACAATCTAATTTCTTAATATTTCTTAATAAACTTTTCCCTAATTTTTTAAATCCCTTTTTAGTTAATATCGACATAAAAAAATAATGTTTTTTGCAAAATTTAAAAAACGATATTAGTGCATTTGCTGTGAGAATATTCTCAAAAGCACTTTGCACAAGGCTTTTAAATACTCTTGCATTTAATATAATTAAGATAATCAGGTAGATGTTTTTACACCCGAAAATACCTCTTTTACAGGGGGAAATTCTGCTGTGCAAAAAATCAATCAAACATCTGGTTCAAATATTTCAAATAAAAACCATTACTTGAATATAGGTCGCTTAACTATATACAAGAGAGGAATTGAGTATTATGGAAATTTGTAATTTATGCAAAAAACAATTCGTTATCAAAACAATCATTGCTGTAATTAATCTTAGGTCAAGAGAAATTGAAAACGAATTACATCTATCTAAAAGCATTGTAAGCAGACACTTTACGGGTGAGAAAAACAGACTGGAAATTGATATTTTTGTCATAGAACGTTTGTTGGGTATTAAAATAAAGGACTACGAAGTAATAGATGCTGAACTATAATCCTATTATTAACAACTCAAAAGAATGGCTTTCAGAAGATGAGGCTTGCAACATTTTATTAATCAAGCCTAAAACATTGAAAGACCGTTGTCGATGCGGAGAATATATCCATAAAATTATTAAAATTGGGAAACGTCTTACTTACTACATTCATGTCGATTCATTACCTGAAGAATTAAAAGAACAGAATATATCTCAAGACAAAATTATAGAATCTGAAAGTTATACCAATGCACCTGAATGGGCTAAACTGCAAGCTGATAAATATATAAGAATAATCAAAGAATCAAAATATCTAAAGGGAAATGCTCTTGAACGATTTATATTAAACTGGAATGTCCAAAATCCTGAATATAAAACCTCGTATCCTTCTGTAATTAAAATGCGTAAACGATACAAAAGTGATGGTATTGAAGGGTTATTAGCAAGATATGGTTCAAGGGCAGATAAATCAACCGTATCGGATGAATTATTTGATTATTTTAAGAGCTTGTATTTAGTTGAAGGTTCGCCATCATTATTAAGTTGTTGGGAATTAACACTTGGATATGCAATCAAAAATTTTGGTTGTAGTAGAGAATCATTTCCAAGCCATACATCATTTAAAAGAAAATTAGACAAAATGATTCCAAAACAAAGTGTATATTTAGCACGCAAGGGACAAAGTGCATGGAATCGTAAATATGGATGCTATGTTGACAGAGATTATTCAAATATTATATCCGGCAAAGTATGGGTATCAGACCACGCTCAAATTGATGTAGCTTGTCTTGGACCGGATGGCAATGTCGTATTTCCTTGGGTTACGGCTTGGCGAGATTACAAATCAGGCAAATGGCTCGGTTGGCTTTTAGCTTGCGGTAGTCCGAATTCTGACAGAATATTTCAGGCATTCTACTACGCAGCAGAAGCCTTTGGTTTACCTGAAGATGTAATTATTGATAACGGTAAAGATTATCGTTGTAAAGATTTTGCCGGAGGCAGACAGGTTATAAAAATAGACACGAACAAGTCAAGAACAACATCTATGCTTGATGAGTTAAATGTTCAAGTGCATTTTGCATTACCGTATAATGCACAGACTAAACCAATAGAAAGAGACTTCTTGAAAATTAAAGAATTAATCTCAAAACATTCTGTTGGTTATCGTGGCGGCAATGTTGTCGAAAGACCAGAGAAACTTGCAAAAGAAATAAAAGCCGGAAAAATAATTCCATTTGAAAAGTTTAAGACTATCTTTGATGATTTCGTTATCAATATTTTAAATAAAAAACCATCACGAGGTAAAAACCTGCAAGGCTTATCCCCTGATGAATTATTTGATATGGAATTTGAAGGTAAGATTACAACCTCACGTGATGCATTAAAACTGTTCTGTATGAGAACATCAAAGAACTTTACTATCGGAAGAAACGGCATCAAAGACAGCGAATTCGGTATTACTTACTGGGCAGATTGGATGATGTCAAAAACGGGATTAAAGGTTTATCTCCGCAGAGATGTCCAAAATTATAAAGAGGCTTGGGTGTTCAGGGCTGATAACGAGGAATTTGTCGGTAAAGTTACGGCAGTTAAGGCTGTGGCTGCATTACACGCAAATGAAATATCAAAAGAAGAATTTAAGGAAGCAATGGCAGCTAAAAAACGCCATTTGAACGTAGCAAAATCATACATAAAACAAAATCGTGAAATCGGTCTTGAAGAAATCTGTGACAATTATAAGGTCGCATATTCTTCCGTAATAAAGGATTCAAAACCAAAAGAGAAAACAAATGTTTCCATAATTGCCAATACCAAAATGGATGAGGCAATTCGCAAAAATAAAGAAATGGAAGCATTTGGCAGACAGGATTTGTCTATTTTTCTTGATAAAAACCCTCAATATGAGGAAACGCTTTATTTATTTGAAACAGACAAAATCCTTGAGGAAGAGGGAATAAATATGAAGAAAAAGTATGCCCTTTCAAATAACAATTTAGCTGAAAAAGGAGTTGCGTATGGATATTAGAGCCGAACTTCGAGATTTAATGGAAAAGAATAGTTATAGTACCGCATATATTTCAACTGCAACAGGACTTGCAAAATCTACAATTAGTATGTGGTTAAACGGTACTTATAACGGTAAGAATGACAAAGTTACCGATGCAATAAATAATTTTATTCAAAGGGAACGTGAACGTGCCGTAGAAAACGATTTGCCGTTCGTAAATATATCTATCGTAAAATACATTTCCGAAATAGCTCGTTTATGCCATACGCAAGGTAAAATCGGAGTTTGTGTAGGTCGTGCCGGCTTGGGAAAAACCGTTGCCGTAAAAAAATACACTCAGGAATTCTTGGATTCAATATTAATTGAAAGTGATTCAGGCTATACGGCAAAATCTCTTTTAAAGGAAATACACAGGAGGCTCGGACTTTCAGGTAAAGGCTCTGTATATGATTTGATGGGCGAAGTCGTAAGAAAGTTAAATCAATCAGGAAGACTTTTAATTATTGACGAAGCCGAAAATCTTCCGTACCGAGCATTAGAAATTACTAGAAGAATTCACGATAAAACAGGCGTTGGTGTCCTGTTAATCGGAAGAGGTATTTTACTTGAAAACCTAAAAGGTTATAACAACCAATATGACCAACTGTATTCAAGAGTAAAATACACGAAAATAATTGATAGCTTGCTCATTCAGGATGTAATAAAAATCCTTGAAACCATTGAGCAAAATACCGAACTGGCTGAAACCTATCTTCAGTATTCAGGTGGTAATACAAGAAGATTGGAACATCTTATTTCTCACAGTATTAGCATTGCCAAATTCAATGGCAAAGCTGAGGTCGATAATGCTGTGATTAAACATACTTCTAAGTTATTGATGGTGTAGTGAAGGTTAAATTATGAGAAATAGATACTTCGGTAAGTTTTTATTCCGACCCGACTCTACCGCATTATATATTTTTTTAATCGCCCTTGCCATCTTTATCTTGGGAGTGCAAATCGGAATAAAACATGGTAGAGAACTTCAACTTGAGGATATAAAAATCGAATATGGCTACGACTTCTCAAATTAGAAAAATCCATACATTAAAAAATGCTCTTGGACTAAATGACGATTTATATCGTGAAATGCTTAAATCTTTTGATGTTCAGACTTCTAAAAATTTAACCTATACAGAAGCGATTATTTTTATTGAAATCTTGGAAGAAAAAGCTGTTGCTATAAACCGTTGGGAAAAACGCTTAAAAAAATATGAAACTTTACATCGTAGCGATAATATGGCAAGCGATGCACAACTTCGAATGATTGAAGGTATATGGCGTGAGATTTGTTATCACGACAATGACGAGTTTGCAAAAAAATCCCTTAGAAAGTTTTTAAAATCCAAGTTTAAAGTTGATGACGTTATGTTCCTAACTAAAGCCAAAGCCTGTAAGGTTATTCAGGCTCTACAGGCTATAAAAAAGAATTTAAAAATAAAGAAGAGTGCGGCCACACTTTGAGTAGTAGAAAAATAGAAGGAGAAAAAAATGAATTCAGAAAAAAATGACAATTCAAAAATGGTAAGCAAGCAATTCTTCGGGGAAATCGCCCCTGAAGAACCGAAAGAATGTGCAATTATGACACTAATTAACAACATGTCAGATAACCTTACGAACCAACTCTATGATGCAAAATTGAAGTTTGCTGATGCGACTCTGGATAAAGACAACTGGAGTATGGCAAAGGAAAGAGAAATTGCTTGCAAGGTAATTGAGGGACAAATCGCAATTCTTTCTAAATTGCGACAAGACTTTGAATCTATGCTTACTCCAATGCCAACAATGGCAATGGCAGGCTAACAGGTCGAAACGGTCGGCTAACAGTGCAAGCTGACCGTCTTGGAGTAAGGCTCCAACTGACGAGACCGTATAAATAACAAGAGGAGAGCTATGGAATTTAAGCCATGGATGGAAAATATTACAATTGAAGATATGCCAAACGATGACTTAAAATTCGTTGCACAATGTGCAGGGATTAAAACCGCTTTGACCTTAATTTTTTGTTTACCGGGATTGATAGTAAATATTCCAAAACACGCATTAAAAAAGATAAAAGAGCGTTACATTATAAAAGAATATGACGGCACAAAAATGACCTTAAATCGCTTAGTTATTGAATGCGAATTGTCTCAAAGACACGTTGAGGCAGTGATAAGAAAAGAATTAAGAAAAGCCAAAAAACCTCCACTCCCTAAATAGTCGAAATGTAAAATATTCATCACTTCTTTGCTCTAATGTTTGTTGATTTGCATTAGAGCTTTTTTTATAACTCTACATAAAAATATACTCTGTCTTCGTTATCTTCAACTTGTAATAAATCACAGCTGTAATTGCCTTCAATATCGATAACTTCAACATCCGCATCGGGATTGCATTTTTTTAATTGTTTAATTAACTCTTCGACTTTCATAATTAATTTTTACCTTTCAGTTTTGCAATTTCTGCTTGTAATTCTTGAATATACAACCCTGCTGCTCCAAGGATATTTCTTGTATATGTGTTTCCGTATGATTCGAATAATTTTCCATCTTCAGTAATTCCAACAATATATTTGTCTTTTTGAAATATAATTTTTAATTTCATAGTTTATCTCCTTATACCTTAAGCCTAATTCTTGAAGTTCGTCTTCATCTAAATCTTCAATTGCTCTGATGTCATCCATTGATACATTATATTTTTTGCCATTTTCATCAACACATGTTGCAAACGGGATATGTGCATCGGCATAAACGTTTGTCCAAGTATAAAGGATTAAACCTAGTTTTTGAGTATTGAAGTTTACAATCTTTGTTCCAAATAATGTTCTGTCAAAATCTTTTAAATTTTCTACTGTCATAATATGCCGCCTTTCGTTTATTTACATTGACATTAATGCCTCTGAATAGTCATTAATTCAAGTGATTAAAGACTATTCAGTATCATTTCGACACATTAAAGAAGTTCTGAAATATACTTTTTTAAACGCTCGATATCTTTGTCGAATTCTTTTTTTGCATTTGGAGCTTTAGTGTCTCTGTATGGAAGATAATGACAAAGTCCTTCCGGAGTTCTCATTTCTGCATGTGGAATAAAATAAATAACACGCCATTCCAAGTTATCAAGAACTGATGCTCTTGCATAACATTGTCCTCTGTAACTATCCGATTTTAGTTCCAACATAACTTTTAAATTTTTAAATTCATAAATTACACGTCTTGAAATTGATTGATTGCTTGATGCGTAAGTTATATCTTCTATAATTTTTTCTGTTTTTGTTTTTGTTGTTGCCATATTTATATCTCCTTATCTGTCAGCTTTTGTGCCATCACTAAATACTAATTCATCGATTCTCAAGTCTCCGCTTGAAGAATCCTTACGGTATTTGATGCTTTTGAAACCGTTTTCATCGCTGAATGCAAACACTCCACAGCCTTCAAAAGCTATGCCATACTTTTTAGAAATTTTTTCTAATTCATCCATAAATGCTTGATAATTTTTTTCTTCTTTTTCTTCTAAATAAATGCCCATAATGTTGTCCTTTCTTGGTCTTACTAGCATTCACATTAATCGAATAGGTGCAGCGACTATTCAAGTCTATTGCACCTATTTCGTATCATTCCGACACAATTTAAATCTTTGTTACCCTGTCTTCGGGATATGCTGCTCCAAGGGTTGAACCGTTATCCCATTTAATGTGAATAGTTCCGATGTCATCAACGTACATTACAGTTCCCAAAGTCCCGATAGGCGGTGCTTGTATGTCATTCATTTCAACTAATTTCACTCTTGTTCCTGCCGGATATAAATCTTTTAAAAATTGTATATTTCTCATTTTTACCGCCTTTTCTATACTAAATACTTTGAAAATACTTTCTTAAAATCTTCTGCCGTTTGGATTTGGAGTTTAACAGCTCTTTCAATATTTCCTTCTTTTAAAATATCTACTCCGAGTGTTTTTCTTATGCGTGAGGATTTCTTATCTTCTATCGGTTGCCATTCTAAAAATCCAAGTTCCTCTTCAATTTCAACTTTATGTTCCAATAATTTCTCAAAAATTGTCTGATCGTTATTGATAAAAATTTCTGTTGCGACATATCCTAATTTGGTATTTACGGTTTGCATTATTTGAACCCCACGCTTACCCATAGGCAAATATTGAAAATGTTGTGGCTTTGGATTAACTTGCATTTCGCTTTGTAATTCATCACAAATCTCGAAATATTTTTCCCAATATTCTTTTTGAAATATTTTCGCAGGGGTATTTTCATTTCTTGTATAAGTTTTTTTATCATTTAATTCGGGTTTCAAAAGGCATTCAAAGCCCATTTTATCGCCATTCAAAAAGGCTTTAAAAATAAATATTTTAATGCCTTTAATCGAAAAATGATTTAATGCTTTTGCTGCCGTTACCAATTCTTCTTTCTCTGAAGTTACATACCAAACGATAAACGGAGCTTTATTTAGATTTAAACTCTCAATTTCATTCAAGAGCGAAACCATTGTTTCCATTTTCTGTGTTAAATCACAAATGGATACAACGGTTTGTCCATCAGCTTTTGGATAACTTGCTAATGTTGAAGTTACAATTGGCGGATAATAATCAGTCATAAACTCTTCAAAGTTTTTCTTACTTTTTAATGCTTCTTCGGGTGTAATTGTTGTCATACTGACCTCCTTTAATTAAGTACAGTCATATTCATCACTCGACTATTGCTGAATTTAAAGTCTATTTCGATTATTTCGTATCATTCAGACACAATTACCAATCTTTTCCATCAAGTCCACGATTGTTGCGTTCATTGTTTGCGGCAAAGAAGTTTTTATTATGCTGATCATATATTTTCTGATATTTTGCTTTTGTTTTAGGATTGGAGGTTTTTTCGATTTTTTGCCGAGCCTTACTGCTCTCTTTATATGATTTATTGTAAAAAGAGTTTAACTGTCCGTTAGTCATACTTTTCATATCGTTTGAGTTGTATTTTGCTCTGATATTGTATTTTTCATTGACTGCCAATAGATATGCCTGTGAACGAATATTTGATTTTGAACGAGCATCATTTAATACTGACATTTGTTTATCAATCGCATCCCATTTTTTATTTACTTCAGGATGATTTGCAGGTAATGCTTTAAATTCTTCCATCATTTTTGAAAGTTTTTCCTGTTCGTATAAAACTTTTGCTTGTTCCTTTTTCATCAAATTTTGTGCATTAACGTATGCACGATTTAATTCCAAATCGTTCATTTGTGAGTATTTTTCTTTATAATAATCATTTACACTCACTAATCTTGGTGGTGTAGAAGATGCACCACCTCCACCACTACTTTTACCGCCACCTGAACCACGACCTCCCATAAATTAGTCTCCTTTCATTTTTGGAATATCAATATCAATCCAATTCTTTTCGCTTGTACTCCAAGTGATTTTTCTGCCTGATTGTTTTGACATTTTCTTTATTACTTTATCAATCTGTTTGCCACTTGAAGAACGAAGTTCCTGCCAATCGTAATCTTCCTCATAGCGTGCATGTGATGGATTTTTCCACTTCCCTAAATATCTGATTTGAACGCTGACGGAATTTCCGTAATCTTCAACTCTGAAATCAGAATTTGAAATATATCCGTCTGATTCAACTCCTCGCCTCAAATTATATTTAAGGTCTGAAACTGTGCTATCCATAGACATTTTAGCTTTTGTTCTTCTTGGGTCTTTTTCTTTCTTTTCGGGTTTTATTCCATTCTTTTTGTTTTCTGCACGTTTTGCACGAGCTTTAGCAAGAGCTTCCAGTCTCTTTTCTTGAGTTGTTTTTTCTTTTGGTTTTTCTTTGGCATCAATATTATCAATTTCTTTTTTTATTGATGACATTGCACGAACTCTCTCTTCAACCGTGTATGACGGATTTCCTGAAATGTTATTGTATAAATTTATCAATTCATCTTTTTTCATTGTTCCACCACCGGCAGATGCTTTTCCGCTTCTACCACCACCTGAACCACGACCACCCATGATTACCTCACTTTCTTAACTGTTATAATCAACTACCCATTCGTAGCCAATTTTCTTCATCTTTTTACCTTTAACAACTTGCTTGAACATTTTATCAATTTCTTTACTTGAATAACTGTCAGATACGTCAATATTAGAACCACCTTTTTCGTTAATATATTTTATTTTTTCAGCTTTTTTAAAACCTCCTTTTTGTACTGCCAACGTGTTTAAAGAATTCTCATAGGTTTTATACATTGCAGCAGTATCGCCTGAAATATCAAATTTATTTTTATAAAGTTCTCCATAATGATTTGCAACTTTTAAAATTTCTTCTTTTGAGGCATTATTTTTTAAGTATTCTTTAACTTCTTTAAACTCATTCATTCCTATGTAAGAATTTTTTAAAACCTTTTCTCGGTAGATTTTTTCGCCTTTTGAAATTGGAGCACTACTTGAAGAAGTTTTTGAACCTTTGCCACCACCTGAACCTCGACCACCCATTATGACCTCGCTTTCTTAAATTTATTCATGTACGGTTCGAACCAACGGAGGTTTTTATATCCGTCAAGTTCGCTCAGTTTGTTTCCATAAATCAAAATTTCTTTTGGTTCAAGTTGTTTTAACATTTCTTTAAAGCCTTGTATAAAGAGAGTTATAGCGTTTTTATCATTCAAAACACCAACTGTTCCAATTGCAACAACAGAATGTTTTGGAATTCCTAAAAAGGCATATTTGTAGCTTGATTCATCGGACCAACTGACTGTCGGAATAACTTTTATTCCGTTTTCTTGCCAATATCTTGCACACCATCTGTTCCTATAAACTTGCCAAATTTGGAAAGCTTCGGGGTAATTCGTGTACATCGAAAAATCAGGAGATAACACTCCATCGTATTGTTTTAAAACTGCAAGCTGTGAGTCTGCGTTTTTCCAACATCTCTCAAAACGATAATCATCTAAAAAGAAGTGTGCCGTTCCGTTCCTGTTTTTATCAACCCTGTAGGGGATGAGTTCCTTTATGGGAAACTCATCCGGTTTTAAATCAGGGATACCATAGGGATTAGAGGAGGAGAAAAAACCTTTTTCAACATTTTGCACATTCAGCATATCTTTCCAATACATATAAACTCCTTATGCTCTTAATGTCTTAACTGTTTCTAGCAAATAATTTGCAAATGATTCAATCGCATTAACGCCTTGATTAAAACAATAATCGTCAAGTTCGTTCGGAGAGTTTTGGATTTTTCCTTTTAATTTAAACAAGCTATCAATCGCAGGCTGTGTGTATTTTGCAAGATTTTCGTACAGTTTTGTAATCGTTGTCGGAACTTTCTTTTTAATCAGTTTTAGAATAAATGGTTGAATTATAGCCCAAATAGTGCTGAAGTCTTTCCAATTTTTGATAAATGATAAAATACTCATATTATTTTCCTTTCTTTTGTTGAATTTGATACCATTGAATCTTGTTCCTTAAATAATCGCCAATTCTCTCTTTTGATAGATTTGGCAAATACGGAAGATATGTGAAATCAATTTTTCCATAACTTGAAGTTTTAGGATGAGATTGACCGAATTCATAATGTGTAAAAACAGTTTTTTCTGAAACTGTGATTCCATATAAACTGCATAGCTTTGCAACTTTGGAACACATTGCCTCCACTTGTTTTTGAGTGAGAGGATATTTTGTTTTTTTATCTTTTAAATTAAAACCATACATCCCACAACAAGAAACTCCGATGCATCCTGTGTTCCCACCACCGCAATGTGCTGCGTATTTTCCGTCATAACAGTTAATATTATCTTGTGGGGTATAAGTGCCTTTGTATTCTTTGCCGTCTTTATCAAATAAAAAGTGATAATGTTCTAAATCAGTTGAATTTGGACTATTTGTTCCTGCTGTCCAATGCAGACAGATTTTAGTTAGTGATGTCATTATAATTCCTTTCTTTATAAATGTTCTTGCTTGTTCCAAGCAGTCATACAATTTATGTAGAGGTTATTAAAATCCTCTTTTGTCATTTGCGAATTTTTGAAAGAATTAGCAATTAACCATTCTTCGCTACATTGATCCTCATTGGTAAAATCAGGTATTCTGTAAAATTGCAAAGTATTTTCAGGCAAATATCCTAATGACGAAACTAAGTTAAATGTTGTATTCATAGCCTCAACTAATCCGTTGTAGCCTTTTGGTATTTTTCTGAAATATCCTATTTGAGGTATATAAAAGAAGTCTTCCAAAAACTGTTGTTCTTTTTCCTGTGGGGTTAATGACGGAATTTCTTTTATTTGGAATCGTCTTTTACCGTCTTTTTCGTCTATTTCTTCAATACTGTATTTATCGCTTTCAGTACACCAATCTGAAACTTCAATGGGATATTCACCCTCAAAAATTTGACCTACATAAAATTCTTCATTCATATAAAACTCCTTAATAACCAACGGCAAACCAATAAACAGTAGGACTTGACTGTTCAAATCCTGAATAATATGTGAAATTTGTTGTTGTTATAGCAGTAACGCTACAACTACTACCTTTATCTCCATTTGTTTGTTTGTAATTTGAACTAAAAAATACTCTTGCTGTTGTTCCAAAAGCCGTAGGGTAAGTTATTGTTTTTGTCGATTTATATCCGCCTGAAGCAAAAGAACCCCATTGGAGTATAATTCCGCTACTGAACTTTATATATCCGTTTCCGGCTTTTGAAAAAGTTGAAAGTCCGTTACCTGAACTACTTAAAATACTTTTTACCCAACCGCAAGTTGCAATATGTGTTCCTGTTGCAGAAGTGGCAGGTGTAACGGCAGTTGTATATGCCGTTCCGTCAGAGCCTACAAATACATTTATTCCTGCATCTTTATTTGCCGAACCAATATTTCTTCTAACACCAATATTTGTTACAAGTTGATTACTTGTATTGAAATATTGTTGCAACCAACCTGTTGAATTACCGTCTGAATCTTGAAATAATATTCTACTTAGACAAACATTTGCTTCGGGAGCGGTAATGTCAGTATATTTGAACATACCGTTTTGAATATTTATTCCGGCATAACCGCTTGCTGTGTTATTATTTGTCAAATATAAAATAGGATTAACTTTGGTAATACTTAAATCTCCCGACATTGTATCGCCGGATTTGGAAACTTTTTTGTTTAACGCTTCATCATCAGCTCCAATTTTGGAAACTCCATTTTCAGTTCCGACATAAAGTTCTTGTGTATCTTCACACCATAAAGGAGAACCAGAGGGAGCAGATTTCGGCAAATCTGCTTTATTTCCTCGTTTGAATTGAATAGAACTTCCAGTCATTAAAAAGTTCCTCCGTCAACATTACCTGTGTAAACATTGGTAAAAACTAACCCTGTTTCATTATCGTTTACAACAAGCACTTTACCTGCTTGATTTTGAAAAGATGATGGGGTATCGGATAGATCCAAGATGTTTTGTACAAAATAAGGTTTATTTGTTACATTATCCCAAGTTATAATAGCATCTAAATCATTAAGTTCAGATGTTTTTAGCCAAGTTGTGCCATTGTAAATATATTCAGCACCACCAGTTTCAACTGTAGGATCATCACTCGCATCCAATACAAGTGCATGTAATCCTGTAAATGCAGATAATTCATTTCTAGCCAAAATATTTGGTACAACTTCCGCTTCTTTAAAGTTTGCAGGAATTTGAGATGTTGGAATTAAACCATTAGCACCTAATGTTGCTAGTCCATCTGCAACACCCTTTTGTGTTGAAATACAGTCTTCAACAGCAGTTTCAAAATCAGTAATATCATTTGAATTGTGAGTATGACCGATTTCAGATAATGTGTTTAAGGTTTCAAGCAATTCTTCATAACTTAAAATTTCGGTTAATGCTTGTCCTGCTCCGTTACCGACATAAACTCTTTTTGTATCGGTTGTGTAAAGAATTTCTGCCAATGCCGCAGATTGAGGTAGGTTTGCAGACAAACCACGTTTGAGTTGGATTGAGCCCATTTTTGTTTTTCCTTTCGTGTTTAGTAAATGTACATATTAAAATTCACCGGCATCTATGTTTTCAGCCTCATCAACAATGCCGTTATTATTTTTATCGTATTTATTTGTGTTCATGATTGTTTCAGGGATAATAATTCCGTTTTGAGAACTTCCAAGTCTTTCAAGTATAGAGTTATCAGGATTTGTGTTTATATCACCGACAAATTTTCCACCGTCTATAAAATCGCAAGTATCAACTCTGCCGTTATAATTTGTGTCATAAATCGCAACAGGCATCAGGTCGTTATGAGTATGCAAATTTAATAAATTTGCAACTAATTCCACAGTTGCAGTTTGAATACTTGTATCAACCTTTAATTCCAATACTTCTGAATTTATTGCCTGAATTATAACTTTTATCCATAATTCCTTTGCACTTCCCTGAGATATTATTGGCTTATATGTTTCCGGTTGTTTTGCAATTAAAATTAAATTGTTTTGATTATCTAAAACACCGATTTCTCGTATATAAAACCCGCCCACGTCATTGGGTATTTGAGCCTTTGCAACTAATTCCGTTACTTCGGAAATTCTTGCTCTATATTTTTCATTCACAAGAGTTGTTTGTTCCTCATTCGGTTCGTAATAGGCTCCGTTAGAATCCCCAACAGCAATATATTCAAGATTTATTTTTGTTTCATTTGCTATCGCTTCAGTTATAAGTTTAAATCCTTTTTTTGTAATAATTGAATAAAATTCGCTCATACGATTATCTCCTCAAAAGTTACAACGGCACTTGTGAATCTGATTTTTGCCTTTGTCATTAAATGGAAAATTAAACTCTCTAATACTGAGCGAACATTTTTATTTTCATTTATTAAATCAAGTATTTCATTTTCAAAAGTTTCCTCAAATAAAGTATCAACATCAAACTGAACTCTGAAATGATATGGATCACCGCCATATTCAAACCATTCTTTAATTGTAGGTGTTAAACTTAAAGTTTTGAGAGTTTCTAAAAGTCCATATTTTGTGCCTTTGTATCTGTGTAATTTTATTGAATTCTTTATTAGTGCTCTTTTTTCATCTTCTGTTTTTGCCTGTAACCAACCCTCGTTACCTGTAATGTGATACTGTTCTGCTAAATGTGGCAATGCATCAGATGGAACATTATCTATAATTGAAACCAATATGCATTCTAAATCTAATTTTGAAAATCGTTCTTCACAGATTTCATCAAATATTTTTAAATTGATGTCGTTTATTGGTGCTAGGCTATTCATCAGCATAACCTCCAATTCTTATATTGAAGTTTTGTAATTCCGCCCATTGATATTTTTGAAGTTCAATATCGTTGGGAGTTTGTAAATCAACTTTGAATACTCCATAAATGCCATTTAAAATTGCAATAATTTGAGTTCTTATAACTGATTTTCCTAATTTTGAAGATAATAATTTTTTGTATTCTTCTAATTTTGCATTTATTGTTGTCTGAACTGAATTAAAGTCTGCATCTTTAAAAAGCCATATTATAGCGTTTATAGAAAATAAAACTTTTTCGGGAGATAAAACCTGAACATAGTCGGTTAATGGTTTAATACCGTCTTTTTCATAGTATTTGCGAACAATTTCCAAAACTTCTTCGGTTGGATTTCCGTCTTCGGTCAAAGGATAAATATTAACAACTCCGGGGGATGGTGATAAAATTTCAACGTCAGTTATTGATTGATGTGCTGATAATGTATGGTAGCGATATGCTCCACGACTTCCGGCGTTTGAAAATTTTTCGGGAGCTTGTCTGATTCTTTCTCTTAAATTGTCAGCATTTTCATCATCTGCTCCACCTGAAGATATTGTTATATTCTCAACTTTTGTAATGTACTTTAATGGTGTAATTAAATTGTTTATACTTCCAATAGAATAATTATTAGCCGTTGTGCCAACAGATTCGCAAGTTGCTTTTACGGATACTGAATATTCTCCGGCAAGAAGAATTGCACTTTCATTTGTTTGAAATACAAATAAGCCGTCTTTTGTTTCAACTTCACAACATTCGGGTATTTCAAAATCAAAATCCAATGGTTCATCAACAAAGAATTTTAGAGTAGTAACAGCACAGTTTGCAAGAAGTTTTCTTACCCCTAAAGGCTCTCCGATATGTTCAAGAATATCTAAAGGTGCGTAGCTTAACAAATTTTGTTTTGCAGTTTCTTGAATTGCAACCCTTAAAATGCTTTCTCGGTAAGCACCAACATCAACCATAAGTCTTTCTATTTGAGCAGGTTGAAGTGTTTTGCCACTTTTTTCTTCATAAAGAGCAATCCATTCTTTTGTGATAATTTCGGGGTTTCTTTCTATAAAATTTGGTTCAGGAAGATTTGTCATAGTGTAACGCTTGTATTTCCTTGTGTTTTACTACCGTTCAAAGTCCATTCAATTTTGATAACAATTTGTGTCTCATTAATTTCGACCGAGACAGAATTGACAATAATTCTTGTTTCCCATAAAGCCAATGCATCAATGGTTTCTCTTGTTATATTAGGTATTGCCTCATTTACAGGGTAATCAACATATTTATATATCTCAGAGCCAAATGTCGGTCTTAAAGGAACTGAGCCTTTTCGTGTCGTAAGAATTATCGCTATACATTGGTTAATGTCATCAACTCCTTCTGCGACAGAGCCGATTTTGTTGAGTTTATATTGCCAGTCAATATATGTAATTTCGTTTAAATTTGTCATGGGGTAAATATATTTTGCTTTTTACTGTGTCACTACATGCTTTGATGTGGCAATGAAGTTGGGCTTCCTTGATTTCCTGTATGAGAATGAGAGTTGTAAATATCACGCATTGCTTGCATAGAAGATGTTTTATCCGTAATATCTGCTTGAGAAGTAATTCCGTCTGTATTAATCAGCTTTCCTGCGTGATTAATGTTGCCGTTTAAATTGATATTTTCAAAGGTTATAGTCAGGGTGTTCGTTTCTTTATCAATATTAATCAGCGAACTATTCTCTAAATTAAGCGAAATTTGTTTTTCCGAAGTTACAACGGGTAAATCAACCGAAGAATATATTGCTCCGAGAATAACTCCATCTTCTGAATTTTCATCCATAAGGCAAGCAACTTGTTCGCCAATATCCGGCATAACAAAAAATTTGTCTTTCATTGTTTTACTTTGGATTATCGGAAGCCAGTATGAAGTAGACTCATCATCTGCGAAGTTTACACGAGCCTGAGCAAGAACAGGATTAATTTGTGATACAATGCCAAACCTTAACACGATTCAACCTCGCAACTTGTAGTATAACCGCTTGCTCTGTCTAATCTGTGTCGTGCTTGTTTTATATGATATTTACCCGAAAAATGTCCGACACCTTTTAATTCAATATTGAGTCCTGCTATCAAATACGGATTCCCAACAAAATCAAGAGTTCCTTCAATTTTTGTGTCAGCCGTTCCTAGTGCTGCATTAGCTTTTACAATAGCCTGTTTTCTATCAGTACATCTTGCATTGATTTTTAATGTATCGCCCTTAACAACACTTTCGTTGCGTGCTGTTGCTTTGACAGTTTTCTTTTTCTTTGGGTCGAAGTATGAAACCTGAACAGCTTTATACTTTTGGCTTGTTTTTTCTCTTAAATTTATGTGAGTTAAGTCGGATTTATAAAAAATCTGTGTGGATTTTGCACCTTTTAGCTTTGAAACATCATAAAATACAAGGTTATTTTCGGCGATTTTAAAGATGTATCCATATTGTTCAGCAAGTTTTGTTAGGAATGACAAATCTCGTTCTTTGTTTTGAGTTATTCTGTCAACACGAATGTCAGAAATCTCGCCAACCAATGTGTAACCATGTTTCTCGGCAATTTCTTTTGCAATTTGTTTAAGTGTTTTGTTTTCATACCCTTGTGAATTCTTTTGTCGCAATGGCTTTTTAATCCCGGTTGCAAGACCTTTTACAGTTATTACATCGGGTGGAGTATCGTATTCCAATTCGTCAATCTCGAATGTTCCGCAGTTTAATAGCTTTTCTGCCTCGTATCCGATATACGCACGCAGACAATCGCCTTTGCTTGGTATCCAAGCACCTTGCCAAAGTTTTTCTGAATCTTCAAATGAGATTAGCAACTCGTCAGATTCCCCATGTTCCACATCTGTGTATTCGATAGATGTTACATAGGGAGAAACGTCTTTTGTAATATTTTTCTTGTCGTAGAATAGTTCAAAAATTGGGATTAGCATTATTTTTTCCAAGGTGGGGTTTCAAACTTTATTGTTTCAGATTCTTCTAAAACGGGGATTTTTAGTTTTATGCCTGAATCTAAGAGGGGTGTAACTTTAACTTCAGGGTTTGCTTTTATTATTTCTTCATACAGTGTAGGGGTTTTATAGTATTTGTATGCGATTAAATCCCATCTGTCATTGTCTTTGGTTATGTAAGAATAATATTCGGTCATTCTTTGTTTTATGCCTTTTTCTTAAATCCTTTTTCTGTTTCGTCTTCTTCGGGGATTTTTCCTGTATATTCCCTAAGTCGGAGTTCAACTTGTATTGAAAGCAAATCGCCTTCTGCTGATGCTTGCTCTGTTGTTTTGCCAATTTCTTCTATTACAAAGACTCCGACATATTCGCCATTTCCTTTAATAAATTTAAGCGGTTCTGCTTTGTCAGCAACTTCAACTAAGGCTTTTAATTCGTTTTCAGGGACACAAAATGTCCTATGAAAGTTCAGCTTTATATTTTCCTCTTGAAGATTTTTCCCCAAGAATTGTAAGATTGGTTTGTTTTCTATCCTTTCATGTTGAGCATAGTTGTAGGATACGGTTTCATTTAATCCGTTAAAGTATGTTATTAGTTCAAATTTAATATTTCCAAGTTGAGCAAACATATTTTAGTACGCAACCCTTTCTTTACGTTCTAATT
This sequence comes from Candidatus Gastranaerophilales bacterium, assembly GCA_947589525.1. GTDB lineage: Bacteria > Cyanobacteriota > Vampirovibrionia > Gastranaerophilales > Gastranaerophilaceae > RUG14156. Next base: position 25,387 of record CANQAW010000001.1, on the reverse strand, counting down.
CTCTTCTGAAAATCGCAACAACTTCATCTTTATGTTTTTTCAAAAGTTGTGAGAATTCTTCTTTTGTCGTTCCGTTCGGCATTGTTATTGTCGGAGAATAGGTAATTACCAATTGAGTTCCTCCACTGATGCCAAGTTTGTTTTTATTAGCACCCATACCTGTTGTCATAAGTCCTAAAGACTTATTCATTGCTTTAATAAGTGGAGCGGGTTTCATAGTGGATGCAATTGTTTCAACTATTTTTAATTTGTTTAAATCTTTTAACGGCCCGACTTTAGCAGGGGAGTGAGGCAAGTGGTCTCGGATAATTTGGGCGTGCTTTCCGATTGCTTCTTTTGTTTTTCCGAGTTTGGATAATATTCCGTTTGCAAGCATATCGCCTATTTTTTTGCCGAACTCAAACACTTTAGTTATAAGTTCAACAATTTTTACAATAATATTTGCAATAGCCTTACCAAATTTTATACCCATATTTTCGGCAGCTCCTCCTGTATCTTCAACGGGTTTAATCAGTTTTTTAAACCAGTCAATAATTGTTTTTATAGGTTTTAATATTGGCTCTATTGCAGTTCCAATTCTTTTAAATAATGGCACCAAAGGTTGCAAACCTTCTTTTAATCCTTGCCACATACCTTTAAAGAATGCTGTAATCGGTTTCCAATATTTGTAAATTACAAGTGCCACCGCTCCAATTGCAAGAGCTATCCACCCAAGGGGCGAAGTCAGAAGTGTAACAGAAAATGCTCTAAAAGCGATGATTGCATTTTTTATCATACTTGGAATACCAAGAAAACCCTTTTTGAACGCAGTTAAACCGTTTATTAAACTTGCCGGAATTCCTTTTATGGAAGTGACAGTCCAATCTTTGAGAGCAACGGTTGATTTAGAAATATTGCTTGGAAGTTCTTTAAATCCGTTAATTATTCCTGCTCGCAGATTGTTGTCTATTCTTCTAATATCTGCCATCAAACCGCCTTTAAGACTAAAAGCAGATGCAAGTCCCAACTTATCGCCACTCTGTTTGATTTTGTAACCAAAGGTCAGGTTGTGAGCGGTAGAATTTAAACCGATAAAATTCAACAGTTTAATTCCGTTTTGCACTAAAACAGGGGTTAAATCTCTTGCCACACTTAAAAATGCACCGTATCCTTTGACAAGTTTACCAACAAGAATTGTTGCAGTTCCAAGAGTAGTCAACACAACTCCTGCTCCTATCGTGCCGATGATTGCCGTAAATATTCCTTTTTGCAATAAAGGATTTTTATTTATAGCTGTAAGTAGTTGATTGATTTTTTCGATTGGCTTGTGCAGATGAGGAAAAACAAGCTCTTTCATATTAATTTTTAAAAGTTTAAATTGCTCGTTTGTTGTTTCCATCATGTGGTTAAAGTCTTCATCCATAATGCCATCTGCACCAAGAGCAGATGCTTTAATTCTTCGATACTCATCGAGATTTTGCATCATAGGTTTTAAGAAGTTCAAGTCCGTTTTATTCCTAAAGATTTCAGAAACTTTGAAAACGTCGCCACCTGTAAGATGATTGATTAACATAACCATTTCTTCAATTGGGTCTTTATTTTCAGCAATTACACGATTTAAGAATTGCGGTAAATCCACTCCGTACAGTTCTTTAAATCTATTAACAGCCATCGGAGAAGTTATCGCTTGCAAAAAACTTTCAAAGTTTGTCGCAGCCTCAGCAGCACTTCCTGCACCTTTCATTGCAACTTGCAAAGCTGCCCCAAGTTGAGAAACAGCAGGAACACCTCTCATTCCGAGCATACTTGCTCCTGCCGTTAAACTTGGAAAGGCGGCAGACATATCTTTTAACTCAAATCTGCCCTCTTTTCCGGCTTGAGCTAAAATATCCATTGTTTTAGCCAAATCATCAACATTGACCTTTAAGTTATCAGTAACAGCAAATGCCGTTTTTGAAATATCCACTATTTCAGCTTGTGCCGCTGTTGCAGTTCGACCGATTACATTCATATAGTCTAGTGCTTTTTCAGGAGCAATACCTGATGCGACAAGAACATTCAAACCTTCTGCAATTTCACTTCTGAATTGGTTTGTATGCCTTGATATAGAGCCTAATCTCTCATCCATTTCTTTTAATTGTTCAGCGGATAATTGACCGACATTCCCTAATTCTCGAAGTTGATGTTCCAGAGCAAGAGCTTCGGGAATTGCCTCCGTAATCCCAAGTTTATAGGCTAATGCGCCACCTGTGGCTGTTAATCCGGCACCGAGTTTAACCATATTAGCTCCGAGTTTATCCAACATATCGGAAGTTTGTTGAACTTTGTTTTGGAGTTTTGAAAACTCGTCATTAGATTTTGTTACGGCATCTCTTATTACCCTTGACATTTTATCAAAGGCAACAAGGGTTAATGATACTTTCATCATACTGTCGAGCATTCTTCGGTAATTTCCTCATTACGATTAAGAGTGTACTTTACGGCTTGATTACACCAATAAGCAAGGATTGGGATTGGCATTTCACAAATCTCAGAGTATTGCCACCCTGTAGTTTTGCATAAATGAATTATGCATTGGCTGTCGGGGATAGAGAGGTTGACTGTTTTGTTTCCTCTTTCTTCGTCTTTGCACTCTGTAACTTCCCCGAAATCTCTGTTTGAAGTGCGATTACATCTTCTAAATCCATATCGAGGATATCTTCATAAACCAGTTGCTGTCCGTCTATTGATACAAGTTCGGCAATTAATGCGTAAGGAATTTCTTCCGAATCTTTTGCTTTTATCTGTGCTTGCAGTAAGTCGTATCCACGACCTTTTCGAATTTCTGCAATTTTTCCTGATGGTAAGGTTAATGTTTTTGTCATAAATTTTCTCCTTCAAAATTTTGTATTTTTTAATTCTTGAAATTTTTCTTATTTAGTTAATTTCTGATACCGTTCAAAAAGTGTTCAAAAACCGTTCTGTTGAATTTTACTATCGAGGTTGGTATAAATTATCATCCGAAGTCATTTTATCCCTCTTAAAATCGATTTTAAAAATTTTGAGTCATTTTTAAAGTCTCATATCTTTTTCTTGTTGTAATATCTACAGGCGAGTACGGAACAGAACAAGCAATCAGAGCAAGTGCCAACGCCCAAAATCTGTCTGCGTGTCCGTTTACTTCGGAGGAGTCAGCATCAAAACGAATATTTCCTGCTTTTGTTGCAATTCTTCTTATTGAGTGTAAATCTTCTCGGATATCGTGTTCATTTGGTATGAATACGGATTTATCTTCAAAGTTTGTACGGAGGTTGTATGCCATTTCCTCTTTGGAACGATTAGTAAACATTACCGCCTCGACTCTGTATTGTCCGAAGTCTTTTTGTGCAGTTTCAGCAAGTTGCATTCCTATGCCGGTAGAGTCAATACAACATCTTCGCAGTTTCGGGTGTTTTAAAATCTCTGATACTATCTCATATTGGATATGAAAAGGTGTTTTTTCTAAAACTTTAACTTTTCTTGTATATTTGGAGTTTTCAAGTCTTTCAAGACACCATATAACTGTTAAGTCTTTTCTTCTGCCGATGTCTATTCCAACATATAAATCTCCTCTTATTGTTTCAAGTGATTTTAAAACATCCTGCATCTCACAAGTTGCAATAAGTTCATACGGAAGAAAAGCACAAGCCTCGTCAATAGCGATACAACAATACTCTTGAAACCAAGTATAATCGTCAAAACAGTTCTTGCATTCTTCATCTAACCAAGCCTGTCGTTCTTCTTGCGTTGTAGGTCTGCCGTAGATTTTATCAATCAAGCCTTCGTCAACGGCAAGTTGTATCGGGGTTTTGTGATGACTCCATTTGAGTTTACCTTTTTGAACCTGATCCAAGAATTTGTAATAAAGACAGCTTTGACCGTTGTGGGTTGAAAGAATCCTTAGAGGATATCCCCAAGTAATACAAGGTCGTGCAGCTTTCCATAATTCTTCGGGATTATTGTGGAATGCAAATTCATCGAGTACAACTTTTCCGCCTTTGGAACGAAACCCTTTAGGATTTGATGACAATGCGTGTATTTTTGTTCCGTTTGAGAACTGAATGACATAGGCTTTGATGTCTTTTTCTTTATCCAAAATCTGCTCGCCTAAGTCTTTGGCAGCGATATTAAACAAAGTTGCCCATTGTTTGCAATAATCAATGTACTCTCGTGCTGCCGATTCATCCGCAGAAGAAAACCACACAGCCGGAACTGTCCGTTTTACGCAATCTTTTACATCTTCATAACTTTGTACATATGTTGCTCCTATTCTTCGGGATTTCTCCCATATTTTTACTTTTGAATTATCATCTAACCACCGCATTTGATATGGCAGAAAAAAATTAGTTTTTTTCGATTTCTTCGTTGTTATTGTCATTGTGAGTGATTCCCAACACCTCTTCTTCAATTTGTGCAATAAGTTCAGGTGTCAACCCTCTTGGAGTCGCTTTTTCTTCTTTTTTAGCCACTATATCTTCATAGTCTTTTACTTTTGTGAACATTGGTACAAGCTTACAAAATGCATACATTCTGCCGGCATCAATTTTGTTGCCTTTTTCCATATCCTCCGTTATGTCTTTCATGATTTTGCGAGCAAATTCAAATAATTCTTCATGGAAGGCAATTTTAGATTTAATATACAACTTGCGTTTATTATCCCAATCGCCTTTTTCTTTCCAATTCATAACTGTTTTTCTGCTAAGATTCAGTTCATTGGCAATTGTTTCAACTGTTTTTAATTTGTAAACAAAGAGGTTTTCTGCCTCACCTATAAGATATTGCTTATTAGTCAAGTTCTGCCTCCAAATTTCTGATTTTTACTTCAAGATTTTTAAGTTCTGTTTGGATTGTATTTAGCCTTTGCATTGATACGAGTGCTTTTTCTGTATCAATTTTGGTTACATCTTCATACGGATTAAGCAATGAACGAATAATCAGAATAAGTCCGGATGCTTCCGTATCAAGTGTACGAAAGTGCTTTTTGCTTTCTGCAAACATACCTTTTAACTGTAATCTTTCAGGATTCATCTATGAAACCTCCCTTTTTAAAATAGGACACCAAAGGTTATTGTCGATTTTGCTCTCGATTCGGGAAAGCAAAGCCGCATGATATTGGTTGGTTTCAAGCAAATCCTTTAAAATTTCAAAATTATTCTGAATAATTTTTTCAAAGGCTTTCACTTGTGATTGATGATAAATGTACCAAATAGCGAAAATCAAAGCCGGAAATCCGACATTTTCGATAAATGGAGACAGTTCGTTTAAAAATTCCATATATAAGTAACTCCTTTTATACTTTTCTTCATCCTCTTTAGTGAAAGAAAACAAGCTGCGAGTTAAGTCTCGCAACTGTTTTCTGCGTATTAAGAGGGGTAAGTGTATATTTTTAGTCTAACTCGTAGTGATTTTGTTTTTCAAAAATTATTTATTTAAAAAATTATGAAAAAAATTGTTTAATAAAAACTTATGCAAAAAATTTTTGAAAGCGTTGCAGTACACCGTTTATAGTGTGAATGTACAAAACCCCGTTGTAAAAAATAAAGGAATTTAAAAAGTATGAAATTCTACGAAGTATTTAAAGCCGGTAAATACCCTCAAGGTAAATTTACCCAAAAGGAAATTGCAGAAATTGCAAAAAACTATGACCCAAAATTCTGCGAAGCCCCGATTACCATCGACCATCAACAGTCAGGACCCGCTTATGGTTGGGTTGAAACAGTAAAAGCAGAGGGAGATAAATTAAAAGTTGCTTTTAAAGATATTCCCGAAACATTTGAAAAAGATGTAAATGACGGAAAGTATAAAAAAGTTTCCGTTGAATTGTACCGAAATCTTGAAGGCAAAGGTGCTTACCTTAAGGCTGTCTCATTTTTAGGTGCAGCAATACCTCAAGTTAAAGGTTTGGAAGCGATTAAATTTATGGAATCAGAATCTGACACCTATGAGTTTGAATCCGAAGATGATTCCGACAACTTTTCGCAAGAAGATATTGAGGATTTGAAAAAGCAGATTTCTGTCCTTGAAACTCAAGTTGCTAATTTCAAAGAAAACAACAAAAAACTTGAAACAATTAAATCCTTGAAAGAAAAGATTTCAGCTTTGACTGATGAAGTTGCAAGTTTTAAAGAAAAAGCACAAGGCAAAGAAGAAATCGAACAAGAATTAAACAACATTAAACTCGCTATTAAGAAAAAAGAGTTTGATGAGTTTATCGAAAAACAAATCGAAAAAGGAACATTGGTTCCGGCAAACAAAGAAGTCGTACTATCAATTCTTCAAGAATTAGATAATGTACAGAAATTTGGGGAGGACTCGCAAGTCATTTCTGACTTTAAATCTTTTATCGAGTCCATTCCACCCCAAATTACATACAAAGAAACTGCAACAAAAGACAAACACTTGTCTAAAGTGGATGTTGAAAAGTTTGCAAATGCCGAAGAAGAATCCTTAGAGATTTTTAAAGAGGCAACCGCTCTTGCGGAAAAAGAAAACATCTCATTCAGAGATGCACTTCTAAGACTAAATATCTAGTAACATATTACCCACGAAAAAATAAAAGGAGTTTAAATGGGAAGACTTGAAGAATTACGCATAAATGCGTACCTTTCGGAAGTCGCTCGTGGTTACAGAAACAATGCCTTTGTCGCAGATGTCCTGTTCCCAACGATATATTCCGAAAAAGAAAAAATTGACATTTTTCAGTTTAACAAAGAAGCTTTCAATATCTACGATACTGAACGTGCTATTCGTGCAAACTCAAATGTCATCTCACCGCAAGGTTTCAAAAAACATACAACCACTTTGACGGAACACGATTTATCTTATCCGATTGATTATAGGGAAGAACAGGAAGCCGAAAAAGTAAAACTGCAACTCCACGCAACAAACGTGGTTACAAACGGATTACAGCTTGAACACGAAAAAGCCTGTGCCGATTTGGTTCAAGACCCGAAGAATTATTCATCCGACAACAAAAGAATTTTATCTGGAACATCCTGCTTTAACTGGTCAACATCCGACCCTCAAGGTATTATCGATGATGCAAAAGATGCCGTTTCAAGCAAAATTGCTCAAGACCCTAATACTATGGTCATAGGTCAAGAGGCTTGGAGGCTTCTGAAAAGACATCCCAAATTAAAAGATTTGATTTCAGATAACACAAACAAATTAGTAACCCTTAATTTATTAAAAGAAATCTTTGAGATTGAAAACATTGTTATTGGAAAATCAATCTTTGCGGATAAAAACGGAAACTTTGTCAGAATTTGGAAAGACAACATTGTCCTTGCGTATGTTCCAAATTTAGGTGCGTCAAGAACGGAATACGACCCGTCATTTGCATATACGGTTCGTAAAAAAGATGCTCTAAATATTGACGAATACACAAAAGAAGGCAACAAAGTCAAATACATAAGAGCAACTGATATCTACACTCCGTTTTTAGTCGGTGCTGAAGCAGGATACTTAATTTCAGGTGTTAATGACCCAAGTTATGACCCTGAAAAAGACAAAGGAGGTTCAAATGTCCAAGTATAAGATAAAACATACCTCCATTATGCATAACGGCAAAGTTTGCAAAGAGGGTTCTGTTATTGAGTTAACCGATGCACAAGCTGCTAAACTTGCTGACTTCGTTGTTTTAGTGCCTGCAACAAAACCTAAAACAAATACTCAAACAAAAACTCAGGCAACCAAAACCGAAACCAAAACTCAAAATCCCCCTGAAAACAAAAATGAAGGAGGTGTAAAAGATGGCGAATAAAGTATATAAACCACTTTTAATTGATTCAGTTAAAGCCGCAGTTGATATCGAGCAACACAGATTTATAGGGTTTGACGGAAATTATTGCTCACAAGGAGCTAAAGCTCTCGGAGTATCAGATGTTGCAATTGAAAAAGAACAGTATGTCCCTGTTGCACTATTAGGAATTTTACTTGTAGAAGCAGCCGGCACAATTTCTGTTGGGGATGCCGTTACATCCGATGAAAACGGAAAAGCCGTTAAAGCAACCGACTCTGCAATAATCAACGGATATGCTTTGGATGACGGTGCTGACGGTCAGGAAATACGAATTTTAATAGGACAATAATTATGGAATATTGCACGATTGAAGATATTGAAACTCAAACCTCTACCCCTACTCTAATCCAGCTTACTTCTGATGATGGGCAGGAAGCCGTCAATCGTGTTGTTGCCCTTGAGGCAGTCCTTTATTCTTCTACGCTCATCGATGGGTATTTGAGAGGCAGATACTCTCTACCTCTCAATACTCATTTTCCTTTACTTCGTATATTGGCAATAGATATAAGTATTTACAGGCTATACGCACGAAGAATGAGAAACGAAATGCCCGAAGTAATTGAAACTGCATACAAAAACGCAATATCTACTCTGAGAGATATTCAAAAAGGTGTAATATCCCTGCAAGCAGAAAATGATTTACTTGAAACTTCATCCTTTAATGCTCAGGAGTATAAAACTAATAAGAGTATTCTTGATAAATTATTCTGTAAGGAACGAATGAGTGAATACTAGAGATATAGAAAACTCTATCATACAAAAACTCAAAGACTCTTTTCCCGAAGTTCTTGTGCAAGGTTTCCCCGATAACCCCTCCGAGTTTATTCTTTTACACCCGATAGGTGCTTTACTCGTTCATTATCAGGGAAGTAATTACACAAATTCAAATGCTCTCGGAATAATTTCTCAAGAAAATAAAAAAGAGTTTGCCATAACTGTCGTAACAAGAAATTTAAGAGCAAATCAAGGAGCCTATGAATACATAGATAACGTCAAAGCTGTCCTTACGGGATTTCAACCCGATGAATGCTCAAAATTAATGCCACTAAAAGATTATTTCATTTCTGAAAATGCAGGAATTTGGCAATACGGCATTAATTTTTCACTAACCACAACTAATATACAAAATTATTGATTAAACATTTACCCAAAAGGAGACTATATGCCTGCATCATTTTTACATGGTGTCGAAACCATTGAAGTAACCAAAGGTGCAAGAACAATTACAACGGTAAAAACTGCCGTTGTCGGACTTGTAGGAACTGCACCGATTGAAGATGTTGAAGATGAATACAAAACAATTAATACCCCGACTTTGATTTTGAATGAAACCGAAGCAGTAAAATATTTCGGCAATCATAAAGCCGGATTTACAATTCCTCAAGCCCTGAAAGCTATCTTTGACCAAGGTGCCGGAATTGCTATTGTTATTAATGTCTACAACCCCGAAAAACACGACTCCGTTGAAGATGTAAAAATATCCGATATAAACGGAGGAATTGATTCTCAAACAGGAAAACGAACAGGAATGAAAGCGTTTGAAGATTGCTATTCCTTATTCGGGTATTATCCGAAAACAATTATTGCTCCCGTTTTCTGTGAAGAAACTGCCGTTGTATCAGAAATGAACACTCTGTGCAATAAAATCAGAGCAATGGGAATTGTTGATGCTCCCGTTGGAGCTTCCGTATCTGATGTCATTACAGGTCGTGGACCTGAAGGTACAATCAATTTTAACACATCTTCAGAACGTCTAATACTTTGTTATCCGCATTTAAAAGTGTATGATTCGGAGTCGGATTCAATAAAACTGCAACCTTATTCTCAAAGACTTGCCGGAGTTATTGCTGCCAAGGATGTCGACAAAGGATATCACTGGTCTCCGTCAAATACGGAAATACAGGGAATTGTCGGTATTGAACGGCAATTAACCTCAATGATTAACGACCCGACAAGCGAAGTTAATACCCTAAACGAAGCCGGCGTTGTAACCGTATTTAACTCATACGGTTCAGGCTTCAGGACTTGGGGCAACCGTTCTGCTGCATATCCGAGTTTAACCCATCCGACAAATTTCATAAATGTCAGAAGAACAGCCGATATTCTTCACGAATCAGTCGAATACTCAATGCTCCAATTTATGGATTATCCGATAGATAACGGCTTGATTGATTCTATTTGTGAAACAGTTAATCAGTTTATTCGCACATTAATCGGTCGTGGTGCGTTGATTGACGGCAAGTGTACCTTTAATCAAGACAAAAATCCTGCAACGGAAATCGCTAACGGGCATCTTGTTTTTGATATCGAATTTATGCCTCCGACTCCTGCTGAAAGAATAACTTTTGAGTCGTTCATTAACATCGAGCTGTTGAAATCATTAGGAGCATCTTAATGTACGCAACAGTCAACAATAATGGTGATTTGGAAGTCCACACAGACGGAAACGACAGTTGCTTCCTTTGTAAAAACTTGTATAAGTGCCCCCTAATACAAGCGATTAGCAAGGAATATGTCATCTTGCATTATTCTGACATCGAAATATCACAATGTGCATTGTTTAAACGCTAATACCCTAAAAATAACGAGGAATATATAATGTCCAAAATTGAAATTAATAAATTAACCAACGCAAATATTTACATGAACGGCACAAACCTTTTAGGTAGAGCCGAAGAAGTACAACTACCACAAATCAAACACAAAATGGCTGAACACAAAGCTCTTGGTATGGTTGGCTCGGCAGAATTTTTCGCCGGCATAGATAAACTTGAATGCAAAATAAAATGGAATGCACTATATCCTAATGTTCTAAGAACTTGTGCAAATCCGTTTCTTGCCACAATGATTCAAGTAAGAGCCTCTCTTGAAACCTACAACGGTGCCGGAAGAATTAACGAAGTTCCTGCAACAGCGTTTTTAATCGGTACTTTTAAAGAATTTCCGTTGGGGAATATAAAGCCGCATGAAAATGCAGAATACGAAACGACTATGACCGTAACTTACGCAAAGTTAATTGTCGATAAACAGGAAATCTTTGAAATTGATGTACTGCAAAACATTTACAAGGTGGGAATGGTTGATATGCTCGCAAAATTTAAGAAAAATGTGGGGGCATAGTGGAAGATTCAATCCTTAAAAAAGTTAATTCTAAAAAAAGTCTGACAGAAGAAATTGCCACCCGAAAACGTGCATTAAACTTCTATTCGCTTGCCAATATTCTTCCTGATCCCGATATTGTCCTACGCAAACAAGGAAAAGATGTCCGAGTATATAAAGAATTGCTTTGCGACCCTCATGTTTTTGCGTGTGTTCAATCCCGTAAATCAGGTGTACTCTCGCTTGAATGGGAAATAAACAGAGGACTGGATAAAGACGAAAAAGCAGAAGCTATTGAAAATCTACTAAAACAACTCGATATCCACAAATTGATTTCAGACATATTGGATGCAACACAGTTTGGTTTTCAACCTTTAGAAATAATATGGAAAAGAGATAAATCTGGATATATTTTGCCTGAAAAAATAGTTGCAAAACCTCCCGAATGGTTTTGTTTTGATGACAACAACACTCTCAAATTTAGAACTAAAGAGAATTATTACGGAGAGGAATTGCCGAATAAAAAGTTTTTGTTGGCTCAAAACAATCCGTCATACAACAATCCTTACGGAGAACGAACTCTTTCACGAGTTTTCTGGCCTGTTACATTCAAAAAAGGCGGACTAAAATTTTGGGTTATTTTTACGGAAAAATACGGAATGCCGCACCTTATAGGCAAACATCCTCGTGGAGCAACAAAAGAAGAAACAAACACTCTTGCCGATATGCTTGAAGAAATGGTACAAGATGCTATTGCCGTTATTCCTGATGATTCCTCCGTTGAAATCCAAGAAGCCAATAAATCCTCATCTGCTGCGATATATGAACAACTTATTGATAAAATGAATGCTGAAATTTCAAAAGCCATACTCGGTCAGACTCTAACTACCGAAATAGGCTCAACAGGAAGTTATGCTGCCTCAAATACACATTTTGCGATACGACAAGACATTATTGATGCAGATAAAAAACTCGTTGAAAGTGTAATCAATCAATTAATAAGATGGATATACGAAATTAACTTCTCAACAGCTGATATTCCCGTCTTTGAAATGTATGCTCCCGAAGATGTTGATTTAACTCTTGCTCAAAGAGATAAAATCCTTTCAGACACAGGAGTAAAATTTACCAAAGAATATTTTATTAAAAATTATGGTCTTGAAGATGAGGATTTTGATATCCGAGAGGACATCTTACCAACTGCAACACCAAACTTTAGTGAGTTTAAAGAAGAAACTCCAATCGTTCAAGGACAAAAACAAATTGAGGATTTGTTTAAATTCTTATCTGAAACAGAGCTTTCAAAACAAGCTCAAAATATGCTATCTCCATTGATTTCACTTCTTGAAAGTTGTGATGATTATGAAGAAGCATACGAATTACTTACAGACAAAAACTTAAAAAGCAAAAAGTTTGAACAGACTCTTCAAAAAGCTATGTTCCTCTGCGAACTGCAAGGAAGGAGTGATGGATTGGATGAATAAACAATTAACTTACTTCGATTTCTTTTCAGGGATAGGTGGTTTTAGAATTGGCTTGGAACGAGCCGGTTTTAAATGTATTGGCTATTGCGATAATGACGAATATGCCAACAAATTATACAGGAATTACTTTGATACAACGCATGAGGTATTTTTTAATGACATCACAACAATCAACACAAAAGAACTCCCCGATTTCGATATCTTGTGTGCGGGATTTCCTTGTCAATCTTTTAGCATTGCAGGAAAAAGACTCGGATTTGAAGACACAAGGGGCACAATGTTTTTTGAAGTCGCACGGATTCTCAAAGACAAAAGACCGAGATATTTTATTCTCGAAAACGTTAAAGGCTTACTTAATCACAACGGAGGAAAAACTTTCCAAACAATACTTAAAATTCTCTCCGACATTGGGTATCAAACTCAATGGCAGTTACTTAATTCTAAGTTCTTCGGAGTTCCTCAAAACAGGGAACGGGTGTACATTGTTGGATGTTATGGAACAGAATGTGCCGGAAAAATATTTCCTCTCACAGGAAGCAATTCAGAGAATAATTGCGAAATCAATATAACACAATTACCTTCAACTCTTGGAAATTCACAGGGGAACAGAGTTTATTATCCTAACGGAATAAGCACTTGCATTACATCAAGCGGTGGCGGTCAAGGAGGTAAAACAGGTTTGTATTTCATTAATAAACCTCGTCATAATCAATACAAAGCCTCCGATACCGTACAAACTCTAAAAGTTGCCGGCGATACACCTTTAATGAAAGTAAGAAATGGAACTAAAAAGGGATTTGACGAAGCCGGTCCCGGAGATGGGATTAATTTAGCATTTCCTCAATCAAAAACAAGACGAGGACGAGTCGGTAAAGGTTGTTCTCAAACACTTGATACAAGTTGCAATATGGGAACGATTGACGATTATAGAATTAGGCGATTGACTCCTCTTGAATGCTTCAGGCTTCAGGGTTTCCCGGATGAAATGGTAAAAACTGCAAGAACTCTTGGGATGGCTGACTGTCATCTATACAAAATGGCAGGAAACGCTGTTACAGTAAATGTAATTGAGACTGTTGCTAAAAAATTAGCAGAGGTTATAAATGGTACAACTTAAAGGTCTGTTTAAACTTGCTCCGAGTCTTGCAATAAAATATTTCAAAAACAAAAACAATAAATATAGTTGGGATTGGTACGAACTTTGGCAAGATGCACACAAAAAATCGTTTACGGTCGCTAAAGTTATGCGAGAAGATATCTTAAAAGATATTCGTTCAGCTTTAGATAAAGCACTTTCAGAAGGCAAAACTTTTAAAGAGTTTTCAAAAGAACTTAAACCAACACTCCAAAAGAAAGGTTGGTGGGGCGAACAAATTATCGTTGATTCAAAAGGTAATGCCGAAAAAGTTCAGCTTGGTTCAATGTACCGATTAAAAACGATTTACTCCGTAAATATGCAAGTAGCTTATCAGACGGGAAGATATAAGACACAAGTGGATAATGCAGAAAATCGACCTTACTGGGAATACGTTGCCGTTATGGATACTGCAACAAGACCTGAACACGCAATGCTTAACGGTTTAATTTATCGATATGATGACCCGTTTTGGCAGAGTTTTTACCCTCCAAACGGTTGGCGATGCAGATGTAGAGTTAATGCTCTTTCTGATTACAAAGTACAAAAAAATAAAAGCATCGTGTCTTCTTCAGAAGGTACTTTATCCCAACAAATGGCACTTGTTTCAAAGAAATCAGGCGAATACAAGCCTGTAACTGTTTATACCGACCCATTAACAGGCAAAAGAATTTCCCCTGATGTTGGTTGGTCTCATAATCCCGCAAGTGGATTAATTGAACAGTAATAAAACACTATTTGAACAGATATAAAACAACAAGGAGTTTTAAATGACTATTGATAAAAAATCTTTGATTAATTGGGTTGGCGGTAAAAGATTATTGCGTAAAACAATAGAACCGCTTATTCCTAAAGATATAAAATCATATATTGAGCCATTTGGTGGTGGCGGTTGGATTTTGTTTTACAAAGATAAATGGGCTGATTTAGAAATCTATAACGACCTTGACAGCCGTCTTGTAAACCTTTTCAGAATTGTTAAATACCATCCGAATGCTTTTAAAGAAGAATTTAACTATCTTCTCGGCTCTCGTGAAATATTTTTCCAATTTATGAACTCAACTCCGATTACGGATATTCAAAAAGCTGTTCAGTTTTATTACCTGATAACTCGCTCTTTCGGTGGCAAAGGAAATACATTCGGAACAGTTAAATGTTCAAGTGGCGGAGCTTGTAAATCCTTAAAGAATGTGCCTGAAAAAATTGATGCCATCCACAAACGTCTTGATAAAGTAATGATTGAAAATCGTGACTTTGAAAAACTTATCAAACAATACGATTTTGAAAATGCATTTTTCTATTGCGATCCTCCATACTCCAAAGGTTGCGGATACGAAGTTACATCTACGGAAGATTTCGACCACGAACGTTTAAGAGAAATTCTTGGAAATATAAAGGGCAGATTTTTACTTTCCTATGACGATTCTCCAAAAGTACGAGAATTATATAAAGGTTTTGAAATGATAGAAGTTGAAAGACAAAACGGTATTAACAACAGACAGGGTGATAATCGATTAAACAAAGTGTTCAAAGAACTTTTAATCGCCAATTATCCGATACGAGAAATACATGAGCGACAAACCGATTGAAATCAAAATCGATAATAAAGATGTTGAGAGAAACTTGTTAGAACTTGCTCAAAAAGGCGAAGACCTGCGACCGTTAATGAAAAACATCGCAGGTATTTTCGCATCTGCAACAGAAGAAAATTTTAAAAATGAAGGTAGACCTGGTAAGTGGACAGAACTTTCTGAAGCAACGAAAAAACAAAGAACAAAACAGAAAAAATGGCCGGGACAAATACTGCAAGTATCAGGTCAACTTGCCTCATCAATTTCAACACAGTATGACGATGAATCGGCAATTATTGGGTCAAATCTTGATTATGCTGCGATACATCAACTCGGAGGTGATGCCGGCAGAGGCAAAAAAGTAAAAATCCCTGCAAGACCTTACCTTCAACTTACTGATGATGATTTCAATGAAATTCTTGACGCAACCGAACATTATTTAAAGTAGCCTAAAAGTGTTGTTAGATTGAATCTTTTTCCCCTGTATAAAAGATTCTAAGTTATAAAGGAGACAAAAATGGGTACTGTAGAACCAATTAGAAATGTAGAGGATATTCGTAAAGTAGAAAATATTCTTGCAAGACAAAGTTTAAGAAATCTTGTGTTTTTCACAATAGGAACAAACTGTGGTTTAAGAATTTCAGACATTTTAAAGCTAAATGTCGGAGATGTTAAGAACAGAAATTTTATTCAATTAACCGAAAAGAAAACAGGGAAATTTAAGAAATTCCCCATTAATTCAAAATTAAAAGAACTCTTTGCAATATACACCAAAGGTAAAAGGCTTGATTTGCCATTGTTTGAAACAAAGTTTGGAAATAGGCTTGCACGAGTTGCGGCATATTATATCATCCGAACGGCATGTGAAGAAGCAGGTTTGGAAGATAAGTTTGGGACACATACGATGAGAAAAACTTTTGGCTATCATCACTACAAAAAATTCAAAGATGTTGCAATGTTGCAAAAAATATTCAATCACTCATCTCCTGAAATCACATTAAGATACATTGGAATTGAACAGGATGAAATAGATGAAAGCTACACAAACTTTGTGATATAAAGCAAAAACTCCGATAATAAAAAAGGAACATTACAATTTTAGTTCCATTACATAATAGGTCTTTTGTACTAAAAACCACTTTTTTTAAAGAATAGCACAAACAAAAAGATTTTAATATATTTGTTAATTTATATAAAAGCCTTGTGTTTACTGACATTTACATGCGAGTTGGATTTCGATATTCAAAATTCCGATAATTTTTAGGTCTTTTGTATCGAACCTAATGCTCATTCTCTGAAATAAGCATAACACAAACATATTAGGAATTCATCAATATTAAAAAATGTAATCAAAATATTAAATTTTATTTTAATTTTATGGCTAAAAGCCTTGTGTTATGTGCTTTCAATACAAAAGACCTAAAATGTATCGAAAAACTGCTTGGAAGTGATGATAGAAATAAATGGAGAAAGTTCTCCAAGATAGGCTTGTAGTAGTGGTAAAAGTTTCAGTTATTGTTCCTATTTATAACACAGAAAAATATATTGGAAAATGTTTGAGTAGCTTAGTTAACCAAACTCTGCAAGATATTGAAATTATCTGCGTTAATGACGGTTCAACAGATAACTCAATGATAACTGTAAGAAAATTTGCTAATAAAGATCCCAGAATAAAAATAATTGAACAAGAAAACAAAAAGCAGGGTGCTGCGAGAAATGCAGGCATGAAAATTGCAACAGGTGAATATATTGGTTTTGTTGATTCAGATGATTGGGTTGATTTAGACTTTTATGAAAAATTATATAATACTGCAAAAAATCATAATTTTGATATTGCTCTTGGAACAAATGTTAGAGTTAAGAAAAATTGCAATAAGAAACGTTTAAATATCACTGAAGAAAAAGAATATACTTCTGTGCAAGATAAATTTGATATCAATGTACAATGGAAAAATCCTTGCCCTACAAATAAAATCTATAAGAGAGATTTATTACTGAAACATGATATCAAATGGCCTGAGGATGTTTATTGTGAAGATAGAATTTTTACTTTAAAAACAATTTATTACGCTAATGGCATTGTAACAGTTCCTAATATTAATTATTACTACTTTAGTAACCCAAATTCTACAGTAAATAATCGTAGAGTTCAACATTTAAAAAAAATGAGAACTGATAAAAATAATGCTAATAAAGAAGTTTTATGTTTTTTGAAAGAACACAATGTAAATGTAAGAGATAAAAATTTTTGGGCTATAAAGAAAGATTTTAAATTTTTTGGAATATCTATATACAGGATAAAAGAAAGTTTACATACAGAAAAACATTTACTATTTGGGTTGATTCCAATACAAGAGGTGCAAGTATGAAGAATTTAGTGGTTGGTGCAGGATTTAGTGGTGCTACAATTGCAAATTTAATAGCTACACAACTTGATGAAGAAGTTGTTATCATAGACAAAAAAGACCATATTGCAGGGAATTGTTTTGACTATCGTGATGAAAACGGCATTATGATTCACAAATATGGTTCACATATTTTCCATACAAAATCAGAAAAAGTTTGGGCATATTTAAAGCAATTTACTGATTTTAATACTTATATGCACAAAGTTGTAGGTTATTTGGATGGAATTGAAGCTCAAATCCCATTCAACTTTAACACGCTTTATCAAGTTTTCCCAAAAACTATGGCAAAAAATCTTGAAGAAAAATTGTTAGATAATTTTGCATACAACACAAAAGTTCCGATTTTAGAATTCCAAAAACAAGATGACGACGATTTGAAATATCTTGCGAATTATGTATATGAAAAAATATTTTTGCACTATACAACAAAACAATGGGGTGTACCACCAAAAGATGTAGATGGAGCTGTAACTGCTCGAGTTCCGGTTTATTTAAGTAAAGATAACAGATATTTTCAGGATAAATATCAAGGTATTCCATTAGAGGGCTATACAAAAGTCGTTGAAAAAATGCTTGACCATAAAAATATTGAAGTTCGTTTAAATACTGAGTTTAAGGATGTTGATGCAAGTAAATTTGACAGGATTTTCTATACAGGACCTATTGATGAGTATTTTAACTACAAATTCGGACAATTACCTTATAGAAGCGTGAATTTTAAATTTGAAACTCATAACAAAGAATATTATCAATCAAATGCATGTGTAAATTACCCTTGCAATTACGATTTCACAAGAATTCATGAGTACAAATACTATCTTGGTGATAAGTCAGAAAAAACTGTTATTGCAAAAGAGTATTCCGAATTTTTTGAGTTAGGCAAAAACGAAAGATATTATCCTATTCCAAAAGATGAAAATACGGTGCTTTATAACAAATATTTGGAAGAAACGAAGAAATTGGATAATGTTTATTTCTTGGGTAGATTGGGCGATTACAAATATTACGACATGGATAAAGCAATTTTAAGAGCAATTGAACTTTTTGAGGAGGTTTGTAAATGATTTTAGTAACCGGCGGTGCAGGATATATAGGAAGTCATTGCGTTTTAGCACTTCTTGAAAAAGGTTATGAGGTTGTTGTTTTTGATAACCTTTCAACAGGGCATATTGAAACAATCAATAAACTATCTTCTATAGGGCAAAATAAATTACATTTTGTAAAAGGAAATTTATTAAATCCTAATGAAATAAACAATGCTTTTTGCTCAAAAATTGATGCTGTTATTCATTTTGCAGCTCTGTCTCAGGTTGGGGAATCTGTTGCAAATCCGGACAGGTATTACAGAAATAACGTTATAGGAACATTAAATTTGCTTGATATTATGAGAAGAAATAATGTAAATAAAATTGTCTTTTCTTCAACAGCTGCAACATATGGGGAACCTAAATATGTACCAATAGACGAAACACATCCTCAAAAACCAATAAATCCCTACGGTAAAACAAAATTAGCAATAGAAGGCATAATGGAAGATTATGACAGGGCATATAATGTAAAATCTGTCAGACTTAGATATTTTAATGTTGCAGGTGCTGACAGTAAAACAAGAATCGGTGAATGGCACGATCCTGAAACACATTTAATTCCCAAAATTTTAAAGTCAACGTTTCAAGGCGGTGAACCATTTAAAATTTACGGAACGGATTACGATACAAAAGATGGTACCTGCGTAAGAGATTATGTCAATGTTGAAGATTTAGTACAAGCACATATTTTAGCTCTTGAATATCTTTTAAAAGGTGGTAATACGGACTTTTTCAATTTAGGAACAAAAGAAGGATGCACGGTAAAAGAAGTTTTTGAATTATGTAAAGAAATAACGGGACAAAAAATATCCGTAAATAATATAAATAGACGTGAAGGGGATCCTACTCAACTTGTTGCTGATAATTCAAAAGCAAAAGAAATTTTAAAATGGACTCCTGAAAAAACTTTAAGGGACAGTATTAAAACAGCTTATGAATGGGAAAAATGTCTCGATAAAACTATAAAGGAGGCAAATAGATGAAAGGAATAATTTTAGCTGCAGGGGCAGGCACAAGATTATATCCTGCTTCATTACCTATATCCAAAATATTGCTTCCGATTTATGATAAACCGATGATTTATTATCCGTTATCAACTCTTATGCTTGCAGGTATAAAAGACATTCTGATAATAACAAATGAAGATGATTTTGATAATTTCAAAAAATTATTAGGGGACGGCTCAAAATTTGGAATTAACATACAATATAAAATTCAATATGTTCAAAAAGGAATTGCTGACGCATTTTTAATAGGTGAAGATTTTATTGGGAATGAAGATGTTGCACTTATTCTTGGGGACAATATATTTCATGGATTAGGCTTTTCAACCTTAATGAAAAACGCAATAGAACATAATATCGGTGCGACTGTTTTTGGTTATAAAGTAAAAGACCCAGAAAGATTCGGTGTTGTTGAATTTGACAGAAATAAAAAAGTCGTATCGATCGAAGAAAAACCAATAATGCCAAAATCCAGATATGCAGTTACAGGTCTGTATTTTTACGATAAAAATGTTTGTAAATTTGCAAAAGAATTATTACCATCTGCAAGAGGTGAACTTGAAATAACAGATTTAAACAAAATTTATCTTGAAAATAGTATGCTAAATGTAGAAATATTAGGCAGAGGTTTTACTTGGCTTGATACAGGAACACACGATTCTATGCTTCAAGCAAGCAATTTTATTCAAGGTATGGAATTAAATAAAGGCGAAAAAATTGCTTGTCTTGAAGAAATTGCACTGAATCATAAATTGATTTCCGATAAAGATTTGGAATTACAAATACTAAAATATGGCAAGAAAAATAATTACTATAATTATGTATCAGAGATTATCCAAGAATATCAAATGGAACAGGGAGTGTTGGTATAGATGAATACAATTAAACCCAAAGTTTCAATTTTAGTACCGATTTATAATGTCGAAAAATATTTGCGTGAATGTTTAGATAGCCTTATAAACCAAACATTAAAAGATATTGAAATTATTTGCATAAATGACGGTTCAACAGATAATTCCTCTCGAATTCTGCAAGAATACAGGTTTAAAGACAAGAGAATTAAAGTCATAAATAAAGATAATTCAGGTTATGGTGCTTCTATGAACAGGGGACTTGAAATAGCCACAGGTGAATATGTTGGAATTGTTGAGCCAGATGATTTTGCTGATTTAAAAATGTTCAATAATTTATATAATATTGGGCTGAAAAATAACGCTGATATAGTAAAATCAGATTTTTATTACTATTCAACCAAAGAAAATAGAGCAAGAAAAGCAGGAAAAATTGCAAAAAATAAATGTAACAAAATTTTTAACATTAAAAACGATAATATGATTTTAAAAATCATTCCGTCAATATGGAGTGCAATATATAAAAGAGAATTCTTAGAAGAAAATGACATTAAATTTTTAGAAACACCCGGCGCAAGTTATCAAGATACTTCTTTTTCATTCAAAACATTATCAACGGCTAAAAGAATTGTATTCACTCAAAAAAGCTACTTATATTATAGAAACGATAATGAAAATTCATCAGTAAAACAAAAAAATAAGGTTTACTGTATTTGTGATGAATATGCAGAAATAACAAAATACTTTAATGCACGCCCTGAAATAAAGGCTATTGCAAATCCTGTTAAATTATCAACACAATTTAACGCTTATAAATGGAATGCTGCAAGAATTGATGAACAATATAGAGACGAGTTTATAAATAAATTTCAAACTGAATTTTTAGAATTTTCTCAAAATAACGAAATTACACAAGATTTTTATAAAAAGGTTAAACCGGAAGAATTATCAATGCTCTTAAATGATAAACAAGCATTTAGAGCATATATAGATAATCTTTCAGTAAAACAACAAAGGATAGAAAAAAGACAGAAACAATTTTCCATTAGGATAAATTCTTCAAGAATTAGTATTGTTCTTTTTGGAAAACAAATTATGGAGATAGGGTAAATGCCAAAAGTATCAATAATAATGCCTACTTATAATGTAGAAAAATATTTTAGACAATGTATTGAGAGTGTAATAAATCAAACTTTAGAAGATATTGAAATTATACCTGTTGATGACGGTTCACCCGATAATTGCGGTATGATGATGGATGAATATGCAACAAAAGATAGTCGCATAAAACCTATCCATAAAGAAAATGGTGGCTACGGTAGTGCAGTTAATGCGGGAATTGAAGCTGCAACGGGCGAATATATCGGCATAGTTGAAACTGACGACTTTATTGACGCGACAATGTACGAAAAGTTATATAATCGAGCTAAAGATTATAACGCAGATATTTGTAAGTGCGGATTCAATACTTATAATTCATACAGGCTAAATAAATTTAAAAAATGGAAAAGTAAAATTGAAAATATTGAATCTCTAGAATGTAATAAAGCTTGTAAAATTGATGAATTGATTGGATTAATGAATTATCATGCATCAATATGGTCAAATATATATAAAAAAAGTTTTTTGATTGAAAATAATATTAAAATTAATGCAACACAAGGTGCATCGTATCAGGATTATCCTTTTGCAGTTGAAAATTACTGTAAAGCAAAACGGATTGCAATATTACCAGAATATTTATATAATTGGCGTTTAGAACCCAATCAGGGGAATTCTACAGGACATTTTGGCAAAAAATGTATGATAATGGCATATCAATGTGGAGAAGTTAAAAAACTATTAAAACAATTTGGTTATTATGAATTGTTTAAAGAGTATATGTATGCTCATTTTTTTCATGCAAATTTTACTTTTTTAGTTAATATAGAGCGTCAATATCGGAGAGAATATTTTGATAAAGTTAAGCAACTTTATTGGGAAATAAAAGATGATAAAACCTTTAAATATACACAAATGAGTGATACTGATAAATATTATATTAACCTAATTTTAAATGATAAATTTGAACAATTTTATGAAGCATTTAGTGATTCTCCTAAAAATTCCTTTTTGCAAAATATATTTTCCTTAAAAAATAACAGAAGAAAAACTCATAAAATTATAACATTTTTAGGTTGTAAATTGAAAATCAGGAGAAATATTCGTGTCTAAAATTAGCGTAATTATTCCGGTTTATAATACTGTAAAATACCTGAAAAAATGTCTGGATAGCGTGATTAATCAAACGATAAACGATATCGAGATTATCTGTGTAAATGATGGTTCAATGGATGGTTCTTTAGAGATTTTGAACGAGTATGAGCAAAAAGATAGTCGTATAAAAGTTATATCCCAAGAGAACAAAGGATTGGCAGCGGCAAGAAATACCGGTTTAAAATATGTTACGGCACCTTATGTATACTTTTTGGATAGTGATGACTATATTGAATCTACATTATTTGAATATGCTATAAATATATTTAATAATTTTGAGATAGATTATTTTTGTTTTGGTTCAAAAGCATTCTGTGAAGACAAATGTATACAATCATTAGACGGAATTGATAACTATATAAGCATAAAACGAGATGGATTATTTAATCTCAATTTTGACATAGGTTTTAACACTAATATTCATGTTTGGAATAAAATTTTTAAAACTTCGGTTATTAAACAAAACAATATTAAGTTTATCGAAGGCTTATTGTATGAAGACATTTATTTTATGTGGTATTTCTTCTTTGTATCAAATAAAGCTTATTTTGATAATGAAATTTATCATCATTACAGATTAAGACCAACTTCTATTATGGAGGTAGCTACGTCCAATAAATCTTTTGATAGTGGTATTTCGCATATGTATAACTGGTATAATTTGATGCTTTCATTATATTCAAATGAATTTCTATTTTTAAATAATTATGGAAATTTACAATATTTATTAGAAAGCTATAGTAATCGAACTAAAGAAATGGTTCCTGTAGAAGATAAATACAAAGTTGAATTACTAAAAATTGACTATTTAAACAAGTTAAATTCTCTTAAAGAAGAAATACTTATTAAACAAAATTATACTTTAATAGAAAAAATATTTTCGATTAAAAATTCTGCGGATAAAAAGCATAAAACTATCTGCATTTTCGGAATAAAATTTAACATTAAGAGGAAAAAATAATGAAAATAGAAAATATTAATCTTGATACTAATATAAATAGCTTAAAGCAAATGATTTTAAAACATGATGTAATCTCATTTGATATATTTGACACTTTACTTTTGAGACCTTATGTAAAACCTACGGATTTATTTGAACATTTAGAAAAATTAGAAAATTTAAGTGGTTTTGCAAATGCCAGAATTAAAGCCGAGAAAATTGCAAGAGAATTGTCAAGTTACGAAGATATAACTTTTGATGATATATATGATAATATTGATTTTCGCTTTAAGTATTTGAAAAACAAAGAACTTGAATTAGAATATCAAGTTTTACAAGTTAATCCTGAAATAAAAGAGGTTTTTGAATATGCTAAAAGTTGCAATAAAAAAATAATAATAACCTCTGATATGTATTTGTCTAAGGAGTTCTTGTTAAATGTTCTAAATAAAAAAGGTTATGTAGGTTTTACAGAACTGTATTTATCTAGTGATGTAAAATTAACAAAATGGACCGGGGATTTATATAATCACTTAATAGATGAGTTAAATATTTCCCCAAATGAAATTTTACATATTGGTGATAACTATGACTCTGATGTTATAAAGGCAAGTGATATAGGAATTACCGCTTATCATTATCCAAAAGTTGTTGAAAAATATTTGCAGAATAATAAACATAAGCCAATTTCTAATTTTATTGATAATTTGCAAAAATCAATATTAGTAGGTGTGTTGGCAATCAATGCTATAAAAAGTGATTACAATAAAAATTATTGGGAAAAAGTCGGATATGAATATGGTGGAATAACTTGCTATTCTTATATGAAATGGTTAGAAGAACAAGTTAAACAAGATGGTATAAATGATATTATGTTTGTCGCAAGAGACGGCTATAGTTTAAAAAAAGTTTTTGATACTTTTGGTAATAATATCTCAACTCATTATATATATGCTCCAAGATTTTTAAATTTAATATGCACCTTGGATTTTGATAATCAATTAGATAAATTAAAAATAATTTTAAACTATTATAAAGATAAATCCGAGAATTTAAAAAAAGAATTTTCAGATTTTTGTAATCTTGAAGAAGCAGTAAATTTATTTAATAAATATGAAAATGAAATAAGGGAATTCGCTAAGATTGAAATAGAACAATACAAAAATTACTTATCAATAAAAAAAATAAACACTGATGTTACTTGTACTGTTGATACATTTAGTCGGGAATTTTCAGCTCAAAAACTTATAAATTGTGGATTAGGAAAAAAAATTAAAGGATACTATTGGCAAACATCTAAAGATAAAAAATTATCTTATTCTGCTTTTTTTAAAGAAGATTCAAAGGAAAAAGCTTATTTTAGAGATTGGAATTTTATGGAGCTACTTATGACAGCTCCTGAACCTCCAATCGAAAATATTTTGAATAACGAAGCAATACACAAAAATATTTCTACTGAAGAACAGAAACGTATTGAAATATATCCATATATAAGTGCTGGAATTGTTAATTTTTCAAGAGATATGAATTCAATTTTTGGTAATAAAAATGTATATATGGATAATAGTATTGTCGAAAAATGGATTAATTTATTTGCAGATTTTCCATCTTATGAAGATATTGATAATATGTCAAAAGTAAAACATGCTATAGATTCTAGACATAATAATTATGTAAATATCTTTCCTTCTTGGTACAGAAAAAAATTGTCTGTAATAGTACCCATATATAATGTCGAGAAGACTTTATCACA